>CAMYYF010000180.1:0-3644 GCA_947303375.1 uncultured Lachnospiraceae bacterium | reverse complement strand
TTTCTTACACCTTCAACGCCTTTGGCTATACGCTTAATCTCACAGTTTCTTTTATGAATACCTTTTGATTCAAAGAAATCATGCACGTAAGCAATACTCATTTTATCAGCGACACCGGACATGGTTCCTGCATGGAAAGTATGGCCTTTGCCGAATAAAACTTCTGTATATCTGTGAGCCTTGCCCTGATATTCGCCCGAGAAGTTTAAGTCGATATCAGGCTCCTTATCTCCCGAGAAGCCAAGGAATGTCTGGAAAGGAATATCAAATCCGGATTTGGTCAGTTTAGTGCCGCATACGGGACAGTCTTTATCAGGTAAATCATATCCTGCCATACATGCAAAACTTTTTATAACTTCAGAATCAAAATCATAGTAATGACAGTTCTTGCAATAATAGTGAGCATGCAAAGGATTAACCTCTGTTACACCGGACATGGTTGCAACAAACGAAGAACCTACGGAGCCTCTTGAACCAACGAGATAACCGTCCTCTTCAGATTTAAGCACCAGTTCTCTTGCAATCATATAAAGAACCGCATAACCGTTGTTGATAATACCTGTAAGTTCAGTTTCAAGGCGTTCTTCTACTTCCTTGGGAAGGTTTTCACCATATATTTGATGAGCGGTTTCATAACAGCAATTTCTCAGTTTTTCTTCGGAATTTTCAAGCTCCGGAGGACATTTTTCGTTAGAGGTCGGACAAACGTCATCACACATATCCGCAATCAAATTGGTATTTGTAATAACAACCTCTTCGGCTTTCTGTGCTCCGAGATAATCAAACTCAGACAACATTTCGGCAGTAGTCCTGAGGAATAAAGGCGGCTGTTTTTCTTCCAGTTCTTTTTGAAGTTTTGATACGTTTAAAGTCTTTTCATCATCGCTCGACTCTTCGATATCCTCTTTCTTTACAGTCTTCTTGTTGAATTTATTCATATGAATAATATCTCTGTATATTTCATCTTCGGGATTTAAGAAATGAGCATCTCCGGTAGCACAGACAATTTTATTAAACTGTTCGCCAAGCTTAATGATGGTTCTGTTAATATCCCTTAAGTCTTCGTCAGTCTGAATATTTCGATATGTGGGATTCGTCTTGTATTTCATGAACTCATTGTTTGCAATGGGCATGATTTCAAGATAATCATAAAAGTCAACAATATGTGAAATCTCTGCGTCGGATTTTTCTTCAAGAATGGCTTCCATCAGTTCGCCTCTTTCACATGCAGAGCCGATTATAAGCCCTTCTCTGTACTTTTGTAATAAAGATCTCGGAATCTTTGGAGATTTGTAATAATAATTAATATGCGATTCGGAAACCAGACGGTTTAAATTAATTCTGCCTGTCTCATTTTTTACAAGAATTGAGACATGGTAAGGTCTGAGTTTTCTGATGGTTTCCGGTGAATTCTTAACAAAGTCGTTTAATTCTTTTAGGGATAAAACTTTCTGTCCTAAAAGCATATGAATAAATTCAACGAAAATCTTGGCTGTAACATCGGCATCGTTTACAGCTCTGTGATGTTCTTCTTTGCCAAATTTAAGTTTTAACTTATGGGCAACTGCCTCTAGACCAAATTTTGACGAATCCTTTAAAAGTGCTCTTGCCATAACAATAGTATCAAGCCAGGTCTTGTCAAAAGGAATGCCGAGACGACGACAATTCTCTTTAATAAAAGATACATCAAATTTTGCATTATGAGCAACAAGAGAACAGCCTTCGCAAAACTCCATGAATTTGGGCAATACTTCTGAAATATCCGGAGCATCGCAAACCATATTCTCATGAATTCCGGTTAACTGTTCAATTTCAAAAGGAATCGGAACATGAGGATTTACAAATGACGAAAAAGTATTCTTGATAGCACCATTTACAACTTTAACGGCACCTATTTCGATAATCTGATGCTTATAAGGCGAAAGACCTGTGGTTTCAATATCAAAGACCACAAAAGAATCCGCAAGTGTCTGGTCTTTTACATCTACAGCAGCATCAAAATCATCATCCACCAGATAACCTTCCATACCGCAGATAAGCTTGAAAGGTTTTTCTTTGAACTTATCATGCATAATATGGTCGACCTTGGGCAAAGCCTGAACAACTCCATGGTCTGTAACGGCAATGGCAGGCCATCCCCAGTCTGCAACAAGATTTACGAGATCTTCTTCTTTGGATACACCGTCCATTTCGGAAAATCTTGTATGACAGTGAAGCTCAACTCTTTTCTTAAGTGAAATATCATGTCTCTCGTGTTTTTCGATACTGGTTGCTTCAATACCCTTGATTCTTGACAAAACAAGTTCGTTATTATCGTATTTATCCATTGAAACACTGCCTTTGACAGCTATTTCAATACCTTCTCTTATTAGGTTTTTGCCCTGCTCATAAAACTCAGGATATAGCATAAGTTTGGCGCTGATAGAATCGGTCATATCATACAAATCAAAAAGAATCATATGATTTTCATTCTTAAGCGCCTTGTCTTCAAAAGCAATAACCTTACCTTTGACGCAAACATTTTCAATTTCACTCTTAATATCAACCAAATCGGTAAAAGGCCCGTCAACCGAATCGCCGTACAGTACGCCGGGTTTGTCGGAGCGCACGAATTTTCTTCCGTAACCTGAAACTGAGGCCTGAGAAGAATTCTTTTTATATTTCAGTCTTTCGGGAGCGGGCTTGTTTTCTGTAGTTTCGGCCTTTGTCTCGACTGCTTTCTCGACAACAGGCTTGGCTACAGCTTCGCCAAGCATTTCTTCATCGGCGTCAACTTCAACCTTTGCATGCTTTTTCGCATAATTCTGAACAATCATATCTACTTCATGATCGAATTCTTCCTTAACTTCATGCATTGATGATTCTTTAAATTCAATCGCAATGCTTCCCTCAACGTTAGTACGTCCTAAAAGATATGTTTTTAGTGCTTTTTCAAGCCTGGACGAATTGCTTTCGGAAATCATTCCTTCTTCAATGTAAATAAACATGTGATTGACATCTTCGAAAATCACATCACTTCTTGAGAGCATAGTATATAAAAGAGGCGATTGTTCCTTTAATTCGAAAAGAACCGTCTCCGAATACTCATCCCAGAGATTCTGTAAATTGTACTGTGAGGATAATACGAACTGAGGATAAATTTCGACCTTCGAGTACTCTTCAAAATACCATTTGGAAAGAAGAGACTCGAGTTTGTCGATATTCTTGTATGAAATAAGATACTTGGATTCAAGCAGAATACGGACTGTATCGGACTCTTTGCTTTTGGAAATTTTTAAAATTTTGCACTGAGCTGCTATTTCTTTTATTTTAGAATCAAGTTTTACCTCGGGGAAAACTTCCAAAAACAAATTATCCATAAAACACTCCTATTTCCAGTTGTCAAGCTCCGCTTTGAGTGCTCCTAAAAGTTCGCTTTGAGGGAGCTTTTTGACAATTTCGCCTTTTTTGATAAGCAGGCCTTCGTTGATACCGCCTGCGATTCCTATATCCGCTTCTTTGGCTTCGCCCGGACCGTTAACCGCACAGCCCATAACCGCAACCTTTATATTAAGCGGATAATCTTTTACCATTTCTTCTACCTGATTGGCAAGACCGATTAAATCGATTTTGGTTCTGCCACAGGTCGGACATGAAATAACTTC
>CAMYYF010000179.1:0-3658 GCA_947303375.1 uncultured Lachnospiraceae bacterium | reverse complement strand
CTCGTATGGCATTCACAGACACCCGAATGGTTCTTCCATGAGGATTATGATGCAAACAAGCCTTACGTATCTCCCGAAGTTATGACACTTCGTCAGGAATGGTATATTAAGTCCGTTCTTGAGCATTACGTAGGTGCAGACAGCAAGTACAAAGATCTCTTCTACGGATGGGATGTTGTAAACGAAGCAGTTTCCGACGGAACAGGTACATACAGAAATGATTCAGAAGGATCAAGCTGGTGGGCAGTTTACAAGAGCAACGAGTTTATCGTTAATGCTTTCAAATTTGCAAACAAATATGCTCCCGCTGATGTAGAACTTTACTACAACGATTACAATGACTGTACACCCGGTAAGGTTGAAGGTATCGTAAAACTCCTTAACGACGTTAAGGCAGGCGAAGGTACCAGAATCGACGGTATGGGTATGCAGGGCCACTATGATAACGAATATCCTACAACAGATCAGTTCGTTGATGCTGCAAAGGCATACGGCAAAGTTGTAGGCAAGGTTATGCTTACAGAAGTTGACTTTAAGTCAAGCAAGGCATATGACGGAACAGCAGCTACACTTCAGGGTGAATATACAAGACAGGCTTACAGATACAAAGCACTTTATGATGCTATGAAGAAGGTTGATTCCGAAGGTCTTGCAGATGTTACAGGTTTCACTGTATGGGGCGTTATCGATGGTAACTCATGGCTTCAGGCTTACACAGGTGTAGGCGGCGGTGTAACAGACGGCAGCCCTCAGTGTCCTCTTCTTTTCGATGATGACTTAAAGGCCAAACCCGCATTTTGGGCTATAGTTGATCCTACTCAGTTATCTCCCGAAACAAAGGCAGCAGACATAACTCAGGCTATGGTTGACGATTTCGCACTTGCGAATAAAAATTCATTCTCGGGAGAGAAAGCAAACGTTGATTTCTATCCTATCTGGAATGAAGGTCAGCTTCAGTTCAGAGTAGATGTTTGGGACGTTGAACAGGATGAAAGAGATTCGGTAAAGGTTTACGTTGATAAATACAATTCAAAATCCAAAGGCATTAAGACCAAGATGGTTGAAGCCTTCAGAAAAGATGTTCCTTCAACCGATGACGGAAAATATACTGTTATAATTAATGTTCCCGTTGATACAGCAGAAGCAAATGCTGTAGTGGGATTTGATATTGTTGTTACCGATGGCGATGAAGTATTTGCTTTTAACGACAATACAATGTCTCAGGAAACATCCAGCCAGTATTATGCAGAAGGTATGTTAAAGCCTTTCATGTTTATCCCTAAGGGAACTGCCACAATTGACGGCGAGATGGAAGATGCATGGAACAATGCAGTAGAAGTCAAACTTGGCAACAAGACAGACAATCCCAAGGCAACCGCAACGGTTAAGCTTCTCTGGGATGAGCAGTACTTATATGCTTATGCTACCGTAGTTGATGACGATCTTAACAAAGATTCGGATCAGGTACATGAGCAGGATTCATTCGAAATCTTTATCGATGAAATCAACTCCAAGGCTGCCGAATACAATGATGCTACAAAGCAGTACAGAATCAACTATGCAAACGATCATTCATTCAACGGTGACAAGTGTACCGAAGAAAACGAAACTACATTTGCTAAGACAACCGACAACGGATACATCGTTGAAGGTGCATTCAAGTGGACCGAAATTACACCCAAGGCAGGCGATTACATCGGTATCGAACTTCAGATTAACGATGCAGATTCAAGCGCTGTAAGAATCGGTACGGTTACATGGAACGATATTACCAACCAGTGCTGGTCTTCACCCGCATGCTACGGTACAGCTACGCTCGTAGATTCACTCGGCTCAGGCCAGACAATCGGTGCAGGAACCGGTACAGATACTGACGAAGGAAATGACGGCAACTCCAAGAGCAAAGTAGGTCTCTTCGCAGGTATCGCTGCAGCAGCAGTTCTTGCAGGTGCAGCAGCATTTATTTCACTCAAGAAACAGCCCGAAGATGAAGAGGAATCAAAGGAAGCTGAAGCTCCCGGCGAAAACTTCGATGAAGGCGAAATTAAGAGTGAAGCTGAAGAAGCAGCAGAAGAAGCTGTAGAAGAGGCAGAGGCAGAAGCTGAAGAAGCAGTTGAAGAAGCTGCAGAAGAGGCAGAAGCTGAAGTTGAAGAAGCAGTAGAAGAGGCTGAAGAAGCAGTTGAAGAAGCTGAAGAAAAGGCTGACAAAGAATAATCATTTACCGAATATTTGATATTTTATGAGGTTTTAAAGACCACGCAGGATGTGATAATCATATTTTGCGTGGTCTCTTTTATGAGCAAAATGGACTAAAATTTGACATGAGTTAACATAATGTGATAAAATAACATTTACCCGTCGTAGTGGCGGGAGTGTTAAGTATAATCATTTTAGGGATTTTAAAGGAAAATTTTATGTTCAAGAAGACCATGAAGTTCGTAGCGGCCACTGCGATTCTTGGTATATGTGTATTCACCCTTTCCTACATTTACGTCCTTCGTACTACGATCAATACACTTGAGACGGACGCAAGTATGGAAAAGATGCGCTCAAGAAAATACACGGATATCATAGTCGGCGGCAGCGATAACAGAGTGGAATCCGATGTCCTTACAAAGAACACGCTTTACAATGTAAACTATACTGTTTACGATATGCCGAAGTATGATCTTTATTACGGGCAAAAGGCTTACGAGAACTATTCAGCCATTACCTCTCGTCCGAGCAGACAGTATAAGCTGCAGGAAGTAGCTTACACGGACGAATACGGATTCAGAATTTATGAAGACAGATACCTGATTGCGGTAGGCACATATTTTAATGCGCCGGTAGGTACTTATATTGACGTTGAACTGGCAAACGGAGTAATCATTCCCTGTATAGTCGGAGATATTAAATCCGACAGAGACACAGAAGAAAACAATGTTTACAGTTTAACCTGTGCGTGCGCGACGGAGTTTATCGTTGACGGCAGAATCATTGATCCGTATACAAGAGGCGATGTATCCTACATCATAGAAGGCTGGGACAGTGAAGTAGTTCATATCATCGTTTATGAACATAATTATTTTGATACTTGATTTTTAGGGCAATTTGAAGTAGACTAAAACAAGTCAGGGGCGGTTTTATAACTGCCTCTTTTTTATGCAAATTTATCGTGAAATTTTTTAAATATATAGTGCTAAATAAGTCAAAAAATAGTACAATAATAAGCGACTGATAAAAGGAGAACGGATATGAAAAACTGTTTGGCCAAAACGGTGCTTGTGGCCCTTGCAATTTCGGTTTTGTCGCTCTTTGGATGCAAAACGATAGTTACCGACGTTAACGCCGAAATGGAAGCCATTTATCCCGATGCAGATTTGGGAATACCCGTAAATTATAACGAAAACTACATAGAAGTTGCATATAATCCTTCAGCCGCACCTTCTGAAGATACGGAAGATCAGGTTAAGGAAGACGATAAAAGTGTTGAAAATACCGAAACTGTTTCCGAAATCATAAAAGATGAGGAAGAAGATGTTTTGACAACATATGAAGACGAAACTGATTCGGAAGAAGAAGATATTGCCGAAGAAGACGGCGAAGAGACAGACGGCGAAGAGACCGACGGTGAAGATGCCGACAGTGAGGACGGCAATGATTCCGATACCGAAGA
>CAMYYF010000178.1:0-3664 GCA_947303375.1 uncultured Lachnospiraceae bacterium | reverse complement strand
GTTCTGCAGTCTTAGGTCCGATATCAAGGCCTTCCTTGTCAGCGGGAATCTTGTCTGCATCAACTACAGATACTTCGATTTCTGCATCGATAGGATCAGGGAAGCCTGCTGCGATAGTTGTATCGATGGGAAGAAGAAGCTGTTTTCCTAACTTGTCAGCCTTATCCATCATTTCCTTGCAGTAATCAAGCTTTTCGTCATCAACAAGTGAGTTACCGATTTCATAACCTTTAGCCTTTAAGAATGTAAATGCCATACCACCACCGATGATAAGTGTATCGCACTTCTCAAGAAGATTATTGATAACATTAAGCTTGTCAGCAACCTTAGCACCGCCAAGGATTGCAACGAAAGGTCTTACAGGGTTCTCAACAGCATTTCCAAGGAAGTCGATTTCCTTCTGCATTAAGTAACCAACTGCGTTTGTGCCGCCCTTTTCTGTGATGTACTTTGTAACAACTGCAACGGAAGCATGTGCTCTGTGAGCTGAACCGAAAGCATCGCATACATAATCATCAGCAAGATCAGCAAGCTCTTTTGCAAAAGCTTCGCCAGCTTCCTGAGGCTTTGTCTCTTCTTTGCCACGGAAACGTGTATTCTGAAGAAGTACAACATCGCCTTCTTTCATAGCGTTAACTGCAGCTGTTGCAGCTTCGCCTGTTACGTTGTAATCAGCTACGAATACAACTTCTTTTCCAAGCTTTTCGGAAAGTCTCTTTGCAACGGGTGCAAGTGATTCTTTCTCGTTAGGTCCTTCTTTAACTTTGCCGAGGTGTGAACAAAGGATTACCTTTGCACCATCGTTAATTAATTTTTTGATTGTAGGAAGTGCAGCAACGATTCTTGTTTCGTCAGTAATAACGCCGTCCTTTAAAGGTACGTTAAAGTCACAACGAACGAGAACTCTTCTGCCCTTTGCGTTAAAATCATCAACGCTCTTTTTGTTTAATGACATAGCCATGTCCTCCTTTAAAATAATTTTCCGTAATCTGCGCATCATTACGGAGAATTTAAACTAAATAAATACCGCTTGAGATTTTTTTCACAAGCGGTATTATTATACCAAATCAGACGGTTTATATCAATATTTTATTCGCTCATTCCTCTCTTATTTTTCATAAAAGAAATTACGAATTTTCCTCTTTCATTCGGCGTTTTTTCTTGATATGATACATTTCCTTGTCGGCCGATTCGAGAAGTTCTTTTAAGTTTATGCTGTCATTGTACTCATATACGTACATTCCGAGTGAAATCGACAGTCTGTATTCTTTGTCCGATTCTTCGTTGTATTTTCTGACATTATCCTCAAAATCATCAAAGAACTGCTTCTCTTCTTCCCTGTCATTCGTTGTAAATACAAAGGCAAATTCATCGCCGCCCATACGTGCTATTATTCCTCTCTCGCCCAAAGTAGAGGAAAGAATATTTGAGCTTTGAATAATAGCCACATCACCTTCGTCATGACCGTATGTATCGTTGATGGTTTTAAGATTATCCGTATCCGCAAAACCGACCATAATGTATTTCTTCCTCGAGGATGCTTCTTTTAGGAGGTTGTCGGACTCGATATAGAATCCTCTTCTGTTGTAAATACCGGTCAGTTCGTCCTGTTTTGCAAGTTCGTCGAGCCTTAAATTGTTCTTTGTAATGATTTCCAGGGATTCCTTTAACTGATTACTGGTTTCCTCCGTAAACATCAAAAGATGAAGGATTCTGATAGCGCAGGATACCTGATAAATAAGGCTCTCATAATACGAGAAAATGTTATATGGAATATCACATACAAGCACTCCGTAAATAACATCTCTTACATAGAGGTTAAGCATTACAAGGTGTCCGCTTAGTTCCATCTTCGAAAAAGCAAAATCAAACATTTCCGAAACAGGTATCATCTGCTCTCTGTCCGAAAGTGAGAATACTCTGTCATTAATCTGCATTGCTTTTAAGTAAACAAATTCATCGGGCGAAAATTTGTCATCAATTCCGTGTTTGATGGGTTCCTTAAAAAGAAAAAGGAAACTGTGATTAATACCTATTTTCTGGAAATTGGAAATAATCGACGCATAATTTTTCTCGGAAACCGCTTCAAAACCGATCATATCGGCAGAAATTCTGTAGATTTCATGCTGAATCTTTTTTAATTTGTAATTTTCATTACTCTCTCTTAAGGAAAGAATGGATGCTAGTCTTCTGTAAACATAAGCCGAAATATTTACAATAATATTTCTCTTAATCTTGGAAGTTGTATCATCCATGATGCATTCTTTTACCATTTCCATTAAAATGGTGAACTTTCCTATATCAATCTCACATCGCTCGTCAGTATCGAAAAGTTTGTTGAAATACTGCGCAAGTGATGTCAGAAGGTCTTTGGTAATCCTCTCATTCCTGTAAAGCTTTTCTATCTCAAGGATGAAATAAAGGTATGCTCTGTATATATTATCCCTGTTGGCATTATTGATGGTCGGATTGTAGATAAACAAAAATGTCTGCTTCGCAAAGGTATCAAAATCCGTCGAAGGCGTTATCTTAAACTGATGCGGCTGAAGATTTACCACATCTCCGCTTCCAAGATATATCGAATCCCTCATTACAAAATGAGTAGGGATTATTCTGTCTTCATCATCTTCGAAGGTAAGATAATCAAGGGCCATATTAACGGCTTCATATCCGATATTCTCGGCATCCGCAACTACGGATGCAAGAGGAGGATCGAGGTTGATATCTTTTTCGATATTATCAAAGCCCATAAAAGAAACGTCTCGCCCGACTCTAAGTCCCAATTCCTTCATGGCTTCATATCCGCCGATAGCCATTCTGTCATTCGCAAAAACAACACCGTCTATTCCGCGCACACTCTTAAACAGATTGATGACATCAAACATACATTTTTCGGTGAAGTCGCAGTGAATGATTAGACGGTCCTCTACCGGTCGTCCATGCTCTATTAATGCTTCCTTGTAAGCCTCCACTCTTTCGATTGAGTCAAGGTTTTCTTTAGGACCGGCAACCATGGCAATCTTTGAGCATTTCTGCTTTGTGATCATGATTTCCATGCCTTCTTTTATACCCGCCTTGTTGTCATAGCAGATATTGGGAAGCTTGTTCGAATCGCCGGATACGGTAATGACAGGTATGTCTTTTAGATTCTTAAGAAATTCGTTTAAAGAATTTCTCGACATAGAACCGGAAACAATACCTACCACACTCGTGCAGGCGATAATGATATCGATATTCTTTTCTTTGAAATAGGTAAACAGAGTCTGATACTGATATTCGTACTCTTCGTATAGAAGTTCCTTTCTCGCCTGAAAATAGCGACCCGGAACTATTAAAAGATTACAGTCTGATTCGTGAGCAGCGCGCATAGCCCCCTTGGTTACGCTGTTGCTGTATACGTCTCTGATGTCCCCCACAATCAGAGCCACATTAATTCTTTTGCTCATAAAAAAATAACCCTTTATTCACATTATAGTTTTATTATAAACACAATGAAATTATATCACAAAAACAAAGTTTTTAAAAGAAAAAAAGGTCGGCTGAAATCAGCCGACCTTTTGATATATTTTTCGAAGAATTATAATTCAGCGAAGTACTTGATTGTTCTAACCATCTGTGATGTGTATGAGTTCTCGTTGTCATACCATGAAACAACCTGTACAAG
>CAMYYF010000177.1:0-3679 GCA_947303375.1 uncultured Lachnospiraceae bacterium | reverse complement strand
ATTACATATTTTCTACTACGTATTTTGTTAAGCTAGTAATGTTGTAGAAGTTCTCTTTTGCAACACCTGTCATAGCTACACCGTATTCAGAGTCGATGCAAGCGATGATTTCAAGTGAATCAACTGAATCAAGACCGATTCCGTCACCGAAAAGAGGGATTTCGTAATCAAGTTCTTCTGCGGGAATTCTTAAATTCTCTGACAACATCTCTTTGATTCTTGCAGCAATTGCGAGTTCTTTCTCGTTCATTTTTACTCTCCTTTTGAATAAAAAATATAATTTGTTTTTTATTTATTTTATAAACCTCCGGAGTTCCCCTCGGTTAATAAACTTACTTATACAGCAGTCTCGCTGTTCTCTTTTGCAGCAACCTTTTCTCTGTATTTGATTACATCGTCGGTTACGAATTTAGGATTGCCGTATCTGTCTTTTAAATCGATGACTGCGTCCTTGCAAACTTCGGCGTATTTTTTAAGAACTACCGAAGGTCTGCCGGGTTCTTTTTTAAAGTCGATATAAATCGGCTTGCCGATGATTACTCTGACGGGCTTGAAGAAATCCACCTTTCTGTCAAGACAAATCGGAACAAGCGGAATGTTGCTCTGCTTGGCGAGCATCAGAAATCCGGGCTGGAATTCAAGCAAAAGTCCGTCCTTGCTCGTGTGTCCTTCGGGGAAGAAGAAAATGCTGTACCCTTCGTCTATTACTTTCTTTCCCTTCATGAGCCACGATGTATCCATCTGCTCTCTGTCGAGAGGAATATATCTTCTGTGAAGCAAGAGTCTGTGAAAAAGTTTGTTCTTTTCATACCAGTCTTTGCCGATAAATGTGTACGGATAAAACTTTCGTAAAATATCAAATGCGAAAACTCCGTCGGAATAACCCGTATGGTTTGAATATATTACACAGGGTTTTTTCATTACCGCAGTTGAGGCTTTTTTATCTTCCCAGATTATTCTTCTCGGATACATGATTCGAAGCACGGGCCACGTTCCTACATAAAGAAAAAATATAATTACAGCCTCGAATGCCCAGTTTAATTTTTTTAACATCACTTAACAACCTTTCCGTAAGGGCCTACACCGGGTTCATCCCAGTTAAGATTAATGGCCTGTGCAAAAGTATTGTGTCCCAACATCGGAACACTCAACTTCTCTTCCGTCTCCTTCGAAAGTTTTTTGCACCTTACGAATTCCTTTCCGGCTTCCTCAAATTTAACCATGTACCTTGCAATCTTGTTTTCGAATGTTTTCTCGGCGAGCATACCGCCCTGAGGCACGAATATTCTCGTGTAATTGTCGTGACCGCAGATCTTGTCGAACTGGTCAATAACCGCATCGTAACAGTCCACGGTTTCTTCGTATCCGCATGCGGAAACAAGAACAAGTTTTTTATTCATTAATTCCGGATATCTCATCTCGTGTAAAAACCTTCCCGTCGCCTCGTCACCGTTGACGGCTCTGTATTCCGACACGAAATTAATCATTCTGTCCATAAAGGCTTTCATCTTGGACGGAAGCCCAAAAAAATAAAGAGGAAAACTTTCAATAATCACATCCGACTCAAGTACGAGCTTTCTGATCTCGTCCATATCGTCTCTTATGATGCATTCGCCCTTATTTAACTTCCAACAGCAAAAGCAGCCGTAGCAATGCTCGATATTTTTCTCGCGTAAATTAATCTTAACGACTTCGGTATTCTCTTCACCGTTTTCCGATACCATTCCGCGAACGAAAGCTTCAGCCACCTTGAGGGACGAACTTTGATTTCCTCTCATGCTTCCGTTTATGAGTAAAACCTTCATAACACTATCTCCCTATTATCGTGATTATTTTTTCGTAAAATGATTCCATTTTCAATAAACATTTGGTATTATATGTATGAAATTCAGACAAATACCCCCTGAATGCCTAAATGAAATATTAACTTAATATTAACTTTTTATAATTTTCTTAAAAAACGGCGTTTTTGCCTAAAATAAAAGGCGCGGCGATTCTTTTATGAGGATTGGAAGGAAGGAAATATGTCAAATTTTACCAAAAAAGCCATAATGGACAGCTTTGTCGAACTTGCCCAAAGTATTCCCATGGATAAAATCACCATAAAGCAGGTTTGCGACAACTGCAAAATCAACAGAAACACATTTTATTACTATTATCAGGACCTCTATTCTCTCAAAGAGGAAATCATCTACGTCAAGGCCGAAAAGCTTTTCGTAAACCTTGATTTCTCTTCTCCCGGCTCCTGGAAATCAAACCTGAGAATCGTCGGAGCCTATGCCAGAAAGAACGAAATTTTTATAAGAAATCTTTTTAATTCGATGGGACGTGACGCGTTCGGCGATTATATCGTGGATATTGTGTCGAAGATGGCTTATCAGAATATCGAAAACCTCTATGAGACAAAGATTGTGCCTACCGGCAAAAAAGTAAGCGAAAAAGAGAAAAAGAGACTTGCTTATTTCTTTTCAAAAATATTTGCGGAAACCACGGTTGAGTGGATCAGGGGCAAATCAAGCGATGACCCTGTGGACACTCTCGAGCACGGTATCGAAATGCTCGACGGCGTCGTAGAGCTTATGCTTACCAATGTGGCAAAATAGGTTTAAATGTGATATAATTAAGTGTTGTGTATTTTATGAGGTTTATGAATGAGCAGACTTATCAGATTTGTAAAACAGGAAACTGAAGACAATCAGATGTCGCCTTTGATGAAGGCGGTAAAATCCATCCACGCGGTTTCTTCGTCCGGCGATTCGATTTCGCTTGAAGATATCAAAAAACAGCGTGCGGGTCAGGATTTGTTTGCGACCTTGTCAACACATTCAAACAATATCGAAACCGATGATTTTACGGTGAAGGGCATCCCCTGTGAATGGGTCAGACCCGAATACAAACATGATAAAAGACATATCATTATGTACTGTCACGGCGGCGGTTATACCTGCGGCAGCTTAAAGTATGCAAGAGTTTTGGCCGCAAAACTTGCCTTAAACACGGGTATGGAAGTAATGTCGTTCGAATATCGTCTCGCTCCCGAAAACCCCTATCCGGCAGCCATCGAAGATGCTCTGACCATTTGGAACTATCTCATGCAGCTTGGCTTCGGTGCCAGAGAAGTGGTGCTTATAGGCGATTCCGCAGGCGGAAACTTAGCACTTGAACTCGCACTTAAATTAAAGGCACAGGGAAGGCTCCTTCCAAAGGGCATTGTTCTCATGAGTCCCTGGACGGATATGACCATGTCCGGCGAATCTTATGAGACCTGCAAGGCGCTTGATCCGATACTGACCAAGGAATATATCCAGACCGCGCGTTTTTCATTCGTAGGTCTTAATGATAAATTTAACGAAAATATCAAAGATTTTAAGATAGAAGATTACGGCTTTAACTATGCGGATCCCAAATACAGCCCTCTCTTCGCGGACTTTGAAGGCTTCCCGCCTTTCTTAATCCAGGTGGGCTCGTACGAAATCTTAAAATCCGACTCATACAATCTTTATGAAAAGCTCATAAAAGATACAGTCACCGTTACTCTCGAGGAGTACGAGGATGCATGGCATGTGTTCCAGATGATGCCTTTTAAAAAGGCGCTTCGTGCGATGGAATCCATCAGCAGATTTATTGAAGAATTATACTAATTTGGTTTAAAGGAGAGTCCACCCAAAATGGCTCACGA
>CAMYYF010000176.1:0-3685 GCA_947303375.1 uncultured Lachnospiraceae bacterium | reverse complement strand
CTCGTAGTACTTAAGAGACATTATCAGTTCTGGTTTACAATCCTTGCTCTTCATAAAATTGGCGCAGTCATCATTCCTGCAACACATCTTTTAAAGGATCATGATTTCGAATACAGATTCAATGCGGCACACTGTAAGGCAATAGTTTGTACAGGTACAGGCGATGTAGCTGATCAGGCTGAATTCGCTGCCAAGAGATGTCCGGATCTTAAGATTAAAATCTGCGTAGACGGTCTTCAGAGAAAAGGCTGGCATAACTTTAACGAAGAAATGCCCAAATTCTCCAAAGAGTGGGAGAAGCCCGAAGATTTTGCATGCGGCGATGATACAATGCTTATGTTCTTCACATCAGGAACTACAGGATATCCCAAGATTGCTGCTCATAACTTCAAATATCCTTTGGGACATTTCCCTACAGCAAAGTTCTGGCACAATGTAGACCCCAACGGTCTTCACTTTACAATCGCAGATACAGGCTGGGGTAAAGCACTCTGGGGCAAACTCTACGGACAGTGGATGTGCGAGGCTGCAACATTCGTATATGACTTTGAAAAATTCAAAGCAGACGACATCCTTCCTTTGTTTAAGCAGTACAACATAACAACATTCTGTGCACCTACAACAATGTACAGATTCTTCATAAAAGAAGACTTAACCAAATATGATTTAAGCTCCATAAAATACGCAACCGTTGCAGGCGAGGCTATGAACCCTGAGGTTTATAACCAGTTCTTAAAAGCAACAGGCGTACGTATCATGGAAGGCTTCGGTCAGACAGAAACCACGCTTTCAATTGCCAACTTCGTAGGAGAGAGCAATAAGGTTGGTTCAATGGGCAGACCTTCACCCTTATACGATATCGATATCGTAGATCCCGACGGCAATCCCTGCAAGGTCGGTGAAACAGGTGAAATCGTTATCAATACACAGAACGGAGTTCCCAACGGACTCTTCCAGGGATACTTCGAAGACGAAGAGAAGACCAAAGAAGTATGGCATGACGGATTCTATCATACAGGCGATACAGCATGGAAAGATGAGGATGGATTCTACTGGTATGTCGGCCGTGTCGATGATGTTATCAAGTCATCCGGCTATCGTATCGGACCGTTTGAAATCGAATCGGTTATTATGGAACTTCCTTATGTTTTTGAGTGTGCGGTTGTTGCTGCACCCGACGAAATCAGAGGCCAGGTTGTAAAGGCAAACATCGTTCTTACAAAGGGTACGGTCGGAACAGAGGAACTTAAGAAAGAAATCCAGGTTTATGTAAAAGAGCATACGGCTCCTTATAAATATCCGAGAATCGTCGAATTCAGAGATGAATTACCTAAGACAATTTCCGGAAAGATCAGACGTGTTGATTTAAGATAAACATATTGGGGACGGTTCTGTATTGGTTTAAAGCCAATTCAGAATCGTTTCTTTTATGATTAATTATTTTTATAAAAAATGATAGATATTTATTTATCAATGTGTTAGTATATTATCGTTGGTTTAAAGGTTAGTTAGTTAATACTAATTTCATTCACGTTTAAGTGTTTTTATAAAGGAGATTTAATTATGGCAAATGCACCAAAAGTATTACTGATTCTTGACGGCTACGGTCTTAATGAAAAGACAGAAGGCAATGCAGTAGCACAGGCTAAGACACCCGTTATGGATAAACTCATGAAGGAATGTCCTTTTGTAAAGGGAAATGCTTCAGGTATGGCAGTTGGTCTTCCCGACGGTCAGATGGGTAACTCCGAAGTAGGACACCTCAATATGGGTGCAGGAAGAATCGTATATCAGGAACTTACAAGAATTACCAAGGAAATCCAGGACGGTACATTCTTTGAAAATCCCGGACTTCTTGAAGCTGTAGAGAACTGCAAGAAGAACAATTCCACACTTCATATGTACGGTCTTGTATCGGACGGCGGCGTTCACAGCCACAATACACATATTTACGGACTTCTTGAACTTGCAAAGAGAAACGGACTTGATAAGGTATTCGTTCACTGCTTCCTTGACGGTAGAGATACACCTCCCACAAGCGGTAAGGATTTCGTAGCAGAACTTGAAGCTAAGATGGCTGAAATCGGGGTAGGTAAGGTTGGTGTTGTATCAGGCCGTTACTACGCTATGGACAGAGATAATAACTATGATCGTATAGAAAAAGCATATGATGCATTAACAAAGGGAGAGGGCATCAAAGCAGACTCCGCTACAGGTGCTATCCAGGCTTCATATGACAACGGTGTAACAGATGAATTTATGATTCCGACAGTAATCTGTGACAACGGCGAACCCCGTACAACCGTAAAAGACGGTGACTCAATCATCTTCTTTAACTTCCGTCCCGACAGAGCAAGAGAAATTACCAGAGCGTTTTGTGATGATGATTTCAAGGGCTTTGACAGAAAGAGACTTGATGTTAAATACGTATGCTTCACCGAGTATGATCCTACGATTCCCAACAAATCCGTAGCTTTCCACAAGGTTGAAGTAACAAATACATTTGGTGAGTGGCTTGCAGCTAACGGTCTTAAGCAGGCAAGAATCGCCGAGACAGAGAAGTATGCACACGTTACATTCTTCTTTAACGGTGGCGTAGAGACTCCTAACGAGGGCGAAGACAGAATCCTCGTTAACTCACCCAAGTACGTTCCTACATACGACAAGAAGCCCAGAATGAGTGCATATACCGTATGTGACAAATTAAGCGAAGCAATCACTGCAAAGAACGAAGACGGAACATCAAAGTATGATGTAATCATTTGTAACTTCGCTAACCCTGACATGGTTGGTCATACAGGCGTTCTCGAAGCTGCAATCGAAGCTATCGAAGTAATCGACAAGTGCGTGGGCGAAGTAGTTAACTTCGTAAAAGAAGTAGGCGGCACAATGTTTATCTGTGCAGACCACGGTAACGCAGAACAGCTCATTGATTATGAGACAGGTGATCCTTTCACAGCTCATACAACAAATCCCGTTCCTTTCATCCTTGTAAACGGACCCGAAGGAAAGAAACTTCGTGAGGGCGGATGCCTTGCAGACATCGTTCCCACAATCATTGAACTTATGGGAATGGAACAGCCTAAGGAAATGACAGGCAAATCATTACTTGTTTAAAATCATAAAAGAAAAGCGGGAGCGGAGCAAAACCGCTCCCTTTTTTAAAAATAACTTGCAAAAAGATAATCGTTATGTTAATATAACAAAGCGGTTGTAATTGGACTGCGTATTTTTATATATATTTAAAGGTGAAAAATGCAACAGGTAATTAAAATCATAGTAATGGTATTATTTATACTTATATGTGTAGCGCTTACATCTCTCGTACTTATGCAGGAAGGTAAACAGCAGGGACTCGGAGCTATCGGCGGTATCGCTGATACATACTGGGGCAAGAACAAAGGTCGTTCGATGGAAGGCGTGCTTGTGAAGAGTACAACAATCCTGGCAATTGCTTTTATGATTATTGCTCTGCTTTTAAATATTCCGGTTCTCTTCGGTTAATGAAAGATAAGCGCTTCACAAAGAGGCGCTTTTTTAATAATATTTTGGATTAAATAATTATGTCAGACAGTATTAAAATTATAGCTAACAACAAAAAAGCATATCATGATTATTTTGTGGAAGAATCCTTTGAAGCCGGAATAGTTCTGGTAGGGACCGAAGTCAAATCTTTAAGAATGGG
>CAMYYF010000175.1:0-3713 GCA_947303375.1 uncultured Lachnospiraceae bacterium | reverse complement strand
CAGTGGGCGGAAGCTGGCTTGCAGGCAAAATTAAAAATCCTTTGCTTGATCCTTTATTAATTCCTGTGGCTGCAATTGCTTTATTTGCATTTTACAGGACTATGGGAAATCCGCTTGATGAAGACACTTCAAGAGAGTTTTTCATACTGATACCCGATGCACCGCTTAAGAAAATTTGGGCTTCGTTACTTGGTGCAGTTACCGTCTGTGCAATTGATATTAGCATACCAATGATAGTCGCAGCTGTAATCACAAAGTCAAATCCGTTAACGGTAATCGGATGGTTTATATTCATCCTTTCGATTTCACTTTTCGGAACCACAGTCGGTGCTTTTGTAAGCATTTCAATTCCGGGCGATCATGCGCAGTATGTAAAGATGATGGTTCAGATAATATTCGTTTACTTCGGAGCTATGCCTTCGATGGGATTTGTCATTGCAGGACTTATACTTAAGAACATGTTAATAATGCTTTTGATAGGAGCTGTTTTCAATCTTTTGGCAGGTACATTCTTTACATTATTAACTCCGCATTTTCTTACCAACAAATAAGTCTTTTTAGTGGTGGGGCTTTTGCTCCGCCGCTTTTTATGATAAAAGATAATTATGGCACTTTCTAAGAAAACAATTAATTGGTTAAACGAATTAAATATTTCTCTTAAGGGTAAAAACGTTTTAGTTACAGGGTCGAACAGCGGAGTCGGTTTAAAAACTATTGAGACTTCATTGTATCTTGGCGCTCATGTAATTATGTCGTGTCGTAATTATGAAAAGGCATTAAATGCAAAGACTAATCTTTTACAGGATTATCCTGATGCGAAGATTGATATTATGCAGATTGATCTGTCGGATTTTTCTTCAATTGATGAGTTTGCGAATAATATAATCGACAATAAAATCGATATCGACATCTTTGTAAATAATGCAGGTACTTTTCATAAAAGATGCGTAACAAAAGACGGATTTGAAAATGTAATCGGAACGAATTATTTCGGTGTATACAGACTGTCGGAAAAGATAATTCCGTATCTTAAAACTTTGCCGCATAAAGTTTATTATTTTAATACAATTTCTGTTGTGCATAAGCTTGTGAAAATTGATTACAAAGACTTTTATTGTAATAAACATTATGAGCATTTTAATGTTTATGCGAAGTCAAAACTATGCCTTGCAAAGTATTCATATGATTTGGCGAAGAAACTTGAAGATACAAATGTATGTGTATATATGATTCATCCGGGAATAAGTGTTACTCCGCTTGGAGCGAATGCGTTTGGAAGTGTGATAAGCAAACTTGCGAATGCTTTACGAGGTGTATTCAATTCTCCGGAAAAATCATCGTTGGCAATGGTTTATTCTTTATTAAAAGATTTGCCTGCCGGTTCAATTACAGGACCTTCGTTTTTAGAGGTGTGGGGTTATCCGAAATCGGGTAAAATCAGAAGATGTGTTAAAGAAGGGGCAGAAGAACTGATTGCTTTCACGGAATCGGAATTGAGACGCTGATTCTTTTATGGTTTATAAAATTTTTATAAAAGCCCTTTTATTTTACACGAAAAACAAACATAATGTTATAGACGAATATTCATTTTTCCCCTTTAACTATAGTATTATTGAAACGTAGAGGGATTAATATATAGATTTAGGGATTTGTTAAAAGGGGAATAATATGAAGAACAAGGGGTTTTCACTCGTAGAGTTGATTATTGTAATTGCCATAATGGCAATTCTCGTAGGAGTTATGGCTCCTATGCTTATCAGGTATATTGAGAAGACTAATGTTTCTTCCGATGTGCAATTATGCGACACCATTAAGGAAGCTGTAAATATAGCACGAAGTGATCCGGATATTTTGGATGATGATGACAGTGCTGCGCAGATTGCTTTTTTGGAAGACGGTAGTTTATACAGTATTGCATATTTCACTCAGCAGACAGATTTTACCGATGCTGCATGTGATATACTTGGTGCGGACATTATCGGTGCTTCGGCTTCCGAAAATGTACTTAATTCCAGAAGTTTAATGAAATCCAGAGTTGCAAGACAAAGCGGCGTCATTATGATGCAGATGCAGGGTAACAGTCTTTATGTATGGATTGACCACAGCGACAAAGAAGGCGGCAGCGATGACAATACTTGCAACAGTTATGCCAACCTGGAAACTTCCGGAGTTATATTTGTAAACTGATAAAAATTTTTCTTTAAAATTTTTATACAAAACAACCCTTTCAATGATATGAAAAAAGGCTTCAAATTGTTATAATAACGTTGAAGTCTTTTTTCGTTTTATGGAAGAAATTAGGAGGAATAAATGAGCGTATACGAAGAACTTTGTAAATATAAGGATGATAAATATAGGGATTTTCAAAGCAATCTGGTTCCGAATATTTCTAAGGATGTAATCCTTGGTGTAAGAACGCCCGATATGCGTAAAATTGCAAAAGAAATGTTTAATACCGACGAAGGAAAGAAGTTTTTAAAAAAGCTCCCGCATAAATACTACGAAGAAAATCTGGTTCATTTTTTTATGATTGCAATGATAAAAGATTTTGACGAATGCGTAAAAGAAACCGAACGATTTCTTCCCTATATTGACTGCTGGCCGGTTTGCGATCAGTCGTCTCCGAAAGCGTTTAAAAAGAAACACGACGAACTTCTTCCCCTCATAAAAAAATGGATTGCTTCCGACCATGTTTATACTTCGAGATTTGGTATGAGAATGCTGATGAATGAGTTTTTAGGAGAAGATTTTAAGCCCGAATATTTAAAATGGGTTGCTTCAAAAAAAGGCGAAGATTATTATCTGAAAATGATGATTGCCTGGTATTTTGCAACTGCTTTGGCTAAACAGTATGATGCCACGATTCCTTACTTTGAAAAGCATGTGCTTGATGACTGGTGTCATAAAAAAGCAATTCAGAAAGCGGTTGAAAGTTTCCGCGTGACTGATGAGCATAAAGAGTATTTAAAATCTTTAAGATAACGTTTAATGTATTTCTTTGAAAAATAGCGATTTTTATGGTAAAATAACTATGTATGTGCTAAGGAAAGAGATACATTATAAATGAGCGATTTTAAAAAGAACAGAAATTTAATTTGGGAATTATCAAAGAACGATTTTAAGAAGAGGTATGCGGGAAGCTCACTCGGCAGAGTATGGGCTTTTGTTCAGCCTCTGGTTACAGTCGTTCTTTATTATTTTGTTTTTGGCCTTGTTTTCCCCGGAAGAAGCCCTTATGACAGCCCGGTTCCTTATGTAATGTGGCTTACCGCAGGACTTGTTCCATGGTTCTTCTTAAATGAAGCCGTAACAACAGGAGCCAATGCAATGAATGAGTACAATTATCTTGTAAAAAAGGTTGTATTCAAAGTAGGAATTCTTCCGCTTATCAAGACAATTTCTGCTACATTCATTCATATTTTCTTTATATTTGTATTGCTTGTTATGTACTTTGCTTACGGTTTTAAGCCAAGCTTTCAGCTTATACAGCTTTTATATTATTCATTTTGTCTTTTTATGCTTGTGCTTGCTATTACTTATACAACGAGTGCGGTAACAGTATTTTTCAAAGACCTTTTACAAATAATCAATATTCTTCTTCAGGTAGGTATGTGGGGAACTCCCATCCTTTGGCATATAAGTTCTATTCCCGAGAAGGTTAAGTTTCTTGAACCGATTTTCAGATTCAATCCGATTTATTATATAATCGAAGG
>CAMYYF010000174.1:0-3720 GCA_947303375.1 uncultured Lachnospiraceae bacterium | reverse complement strand
GAAAATCTGATGTTGTCCAGTATCGTTCCCGAGAAAAGGAATGTTTCCTGCAGTACTACGCCAAGCTGTGAATGGAAAGACTTCGATTTGATGTCTTTTATGTCGGTCTTGTCTATAAGAAGCTTTCCGTCATCGACCTGGTAGAGACCCATCAAAAGGTTGATAAGAGTCGATTTGCCTGTTCCCGATGCACCGACGATACCGATCATTTCGCCTTTGTTTACGACTACGTTGATGTTCTCAAGCACGGGCTCGTACGATTTGTAACCGAAGGTTGCATGGTCGAAAGTAATCTCCCCTTCTATCTCCATATCCTTCATTGTGGCGGGATCTTTTTCTTCAATCTCCTGATTGAGGATATCGTTGATTCGCTCAATGCTTGAAGTTAAGACCGTCAGTTCTCTCGGAAGCCAGCTCATCCAGTTGATATACTGGAATAAAAGAGTGGTATATGTGATAAACTGATACAGTTCGCCCGCAGACATCTTGCCTGCAAAAACGTCCAGACCGCCGAAATATACTACTATTACCACACCCATTCCCATGAGGAACGAAATCATCGGATAAAAGATAGCCCAGAAGGTTTCGTTTCTTCTCTGCGTCCTCGCAAATTCTCTCGAAAGCCCCTTAAAACGGGTGGCTTCTTCCTCTTCTCTGCCGTAGGTTTTAACTACTCTCATTCCCGATATAACGTCCTGAAGGTCGCTTGATACATCGTCGTTTTTACGAAACTGCAGATGGAAAATCCTGTAAACCGCTTTTCTGAATCCTACAATCAGTACCACTACAAGCGGAACCGTTATAAAGGTTAAAATCGCGAGCTTAAAGTTAAGCACCATCATAAAAATGATGTCCCAGATGAAGATAAAAAGCACCGCGAAAAGATTGCAGAATACATCTTCCAAAAACTCTCTTATGGCTGTGGTATCCTGGGTGATTCTGTTTAAAAGTTCTCCTGGACGCCTGTCGTTTATAAAGCTGAGCGGAAGCTCCTGATACTTTTTAAACAGCTTCATTCTCAAATCCGCGGATATCTTCGCGCCGAGTTTGGTGGAAGCATTGCTTTTTAAATAGTTAATTACAACGATTGCTATGGAAAGCGAGAACATGATTGCAAGGAATACCATAGCCTTTTTAAAACCGCCGTCTCCTTTAAGCACATCGTTTATCAAATGCTTTTGTATCTCAGGATTTAAAAGAGTGGTTATCGCAACCAGAACCATCAGCACAAATACGCCGAAAAAGTCCTTTTTATAAGGTTTGGCAAGACCTATGAATTCTTTTAGGAACCCGCCTTCTTTGGAACATTTCGGACAGTTCTTGGTGCCGGGAATCGCTCTGCCGCATTTGGGGCACATCTTCTCATATTCTTTACTTTCAACTTCTTCAAAACGTCCCGAGATAAGAATGTTGATTCCTCTGGCGATATAAGCGTATCTCGATAAATGTCTGGCGGAATAATGCACGAGCACTGTATCCTCGCCATCTTTGGTAACTACGAGAATTCCGCCGCCTACCTTTGCTTCGGCTTTTGCATTGCTTAAATCCTTTATTTCAATTGTTTCTTTTATGGTCTCGCCGTCGAATATATGGATGTTTCGTGTGGTGACAAAAAGATATGCTCCTTTTATCCACTCACCTTTCTCATCGATGTCGTAAGGTATCGAATAGTAAAGCCTTTCGTCATCTGAAAGAGGAATCTTCTCCAGTATCTTAGGCGATATGTCGTATTTTAAAATCATCTTGTCTAATCTCCCAAGTTATAAGAACAAATCGAGTTTTCGTCTCTCTTTCTGAGTGAGTGCGTTTACATCACGGATTTCGAATCTGTTCTCATCCAGATCCATGATGATAAGCCTCGAATCGGACAGTTTGGTAACCGCATTGGATGCCATGTTGATTGCGAATTTGCACTCACCCTTGTCGGTTAATACATGAAAATATGCATAACCGTACTCGTCCTTAATGTTGTAAATCTTTTCTATCACAGGAGTAAAATAATTTAATCTTAACTGTTCTCTTAAGATCTCCTGCGTGTTTTCATCAAGTGCACCAAGGTCCTCGATAATGCCTATTTCCTTGGCTTTGGCCGAGTTTTCCCTGATGGATATGTATTTGTCGGCATCCGTGAAAGGGAAGAGTCTTACGACTTTTACCCTCTCAAACAATATGCCGTCTTTGGTTAAATTAACAAAGCCGCCGTTTGTACGTTCGAATTTGTCTTTATCGGTAATGACAGTCATTCTCGTCATTTCTTCGGCTTCTTTTTCGTAAGTATTGATTTCTGCCATTTTTATCTCCTTTTTAAAAGTTGGTTACTGCCAGCGATTTGTTCTGCAGTTCATTCAGCTTGTGGAAGATGCCTTCCTCATTTTTGTCAAGCTCGGCATGCGTTCCTTCCTCAACGATGCGGCCGTTGTCTATAACAATGAGTCTGTCTGCATCACGAAGCGTCGAAAGCCTGTGCGCTATGGAAAGGGTCGTTCTTCCCTTTACCAGGAGCTTCAGTGAATTCTGAATTGCTTTCTCGGTCTCGGTATCCACACTCGCCGTGGCTTCATCAAGGATTAAAATCTTCGGATCTGCAAGTATTGCTCTTGCTATGGATATTCGCTGTTTCTCACCGCCGGATAAATCCTTTCCGGAAGCGCCGATTACAGTATCGTATCCGTCGGGCATTTTCGATATAAAATCATGTGCGCCCGCAAGTTTGGCTGCCCTTATAATCTCTTCGCCCGTGGCATTTTCATTGCCGTATGCGATATTTTTGGCAACCGAACCCATGAAGATATATGTATCCTGCGAAACCATCGCTACATTTTTTCTTAAGTCCGAAAGCGACAAATCTTTTACGTCGACTCCGTCTATTTTTATCGAGCCCTCTTTTACGTCGTAGAGTCTTGAAATAAGATTGACAAGCGTCGATTTGCCGGCACCCGAACGGCCGACGATACCAAGGACTTCGCCTTCTTTGACCTTAAGATTTATATTTTTTAAAACATTTCTGCTGACCGTATATCCGAATGTTACATTCGAAAGTTCGATCTCTCCTTTCGGCTTCATAAGACGTACGGGATTTTCTTTTTCAACGATTTCAGGTATCGAATCGATGATTTCAAAGAGTCTCTGCGCAGCATTGATGCTCTCCGACCACATTCTGAACACTCTCGAAAAGAAGTTCATCGGACCGTTTAAATGTGCCACGTAGCCAACGAAAGTTAAGAGCACGCCGAGGTCTATTTTATCGGTTTTAAGTACGAAGAATACGCCGATAATCCAGATCCAGATACTCGATATTTCCTGTACCAGACTGTAAAGAATCGTAAACTTGTTTCTCAGTTTAACGATGTTTATCTCTGCATCTTTTAAGTTGTTGTTGGGATTAGTAAATCTTTCGATTTCAGCGTCTTCCTGGCCGAAAGCCTTTACTACTCTCGCACCCGTTAAGTTGTCGTTCGCCTTCGACGAAACCGCTTTTTCCGCACGATGTCTCTTGCCCGATAAGTTCCAAAGTCCCGGACGAAGCTTAACCGTCATGAACACGAGCAGCGGTAAAAGAATGCATGCGATGAGTGCCATCTGCCAGTTGAGTCTGTACATAACCACGAAAGTTATGATGATGGTGATTCCGTGAATAAATACGGAAGGTATGCCGTCTATGAAAAATTCGGTAACCCTGTTCGAATCGCTTAAGACTCTGGTCATCAGGCCGCCTGTCTG
>CAMYYF010000173.1:0-3724 GCA_947303375.1 uncultured Lachnospiraceae bacterium | reverse complement strand
CATTTTTTTCCAATACGATTATGAACAGAACTCTTCCCGAGGTCAGTACCCAGTCTGTATCAAGCGGTCCGGTAACCACGCAGGTCAGAGGAGAGGGCGTCGTTGAAGCGGAAGACCCTTATAATCTCGTGGTAGATGAAACGAGAAAAGTAAAAAGTGTTCCCGTCCGTGTGGGAGATCATGTCAACGAAGGAGATATTATTTATTATCTTGCGGGCGAGACCAGTGAAGAACTTACAACGGCTAAAAACGAACTTGAAAATTTAAAGGGTGAGTATGAATTAACTATCCTTGAGAGCGGTCTTACACAGGCAGAGGTTGCAAGTGTTGAAGCAGGTGTAAGGAATAACACGGGAACTATTTTAAGTACACTGGAAGCAAAGGATAATGAAATCAATTCTTTAAAAACTCAGCAAGAGGAAAAAGAAAAGAAGCTGGCCGAAATCGAGCATCAGCTTTCTCTTATCGATCC
This sequence comes from uncultured Lachnospiraceae bacterium, assembly GCA_947303375.1. Lineage (GTDB taxonomy): Bacteria > Bacillota > Clostridia > Lachnospirales > Lachnospiraceae > UBA3766. The sequence goes on along the minus strand of CAMYYF010000173.1, from coordinate 3,252 downwards.
TTCAAGTTCAACATCTGTTGATTATTCCGCAGAGGAAAAGGCAGTGGAGAATGCACAGACTGCACTTGACAGCGCAAAGAGCATTTTAGACAGCTTAAACGAAGCAAAAGCCCAGGCGGTACAGGTTGCGCAGGCAAAAACAGATGCGGTTAACAATTATAATACCGCAAAAGATAATTTCTACGGAACCGACAGCAAAAAGGGCGCAAAAACTCTTTGTGACGAAGCTGAGGTTGATTATGAGACCAAGAAGGCAGATTATGCCAATAAATATAATGACTATCAGAGTAAGGTGGCGGATTATAACAGTGCTAAAGTGGAATATAACAATGCTGAAGTAGCATATGATGCATCTAAATCTGACGATGAAAAAGAAGCAAACAGGATAGTTAAGGATAAAGCGAAAACAGCAATGTACTCCGCTGAAACCGCAATGAACGCAGCCAAAGATGCTATGGACAAAGCTCTTGCTGCAAAAGATGATTCAGAGAAAAATTACAATACGGCCAAGAAGAATAAGGATGATGCGGAAACTGCTTTGAATACCGCGAAGAGCGCTATGGATGAAGCAAATGCTCTTTCCGCAAATGCTCCTTCAGACGAGCAGATTGCAAATGCACAGGCGGATGTTAACGCAAAGCAGACTGCGCTTAATCAGGCCAATACAAATCTTACAAATAAAAAGAATTCTGCTTCTTCTTCGCAGAGTAAGAACAACCAGAATTATACAAACCTTAAAAATCAGGAATACGATATGACTGTGGCTATCAATGACCTTAAGTCTAAAATAGAAAAACTTGAAACAGCCAGAGCAGACTATCTTTCCGCAGAAAAGACCAAGATGAGTCTTGAATCAAAATATCAGGACATTCTTAAGAAAGAAAAGGATATCAAGGATCTCGAAGCCAAAGCACTCGGCGGAGAAATTAAGAGCCCTGTTGCAGGCGAGATTACATCCCTTGCATATGCTGGTGGAGAAAAGATTGAAGCAGGCAGTACAGCTGCAGTAATTCAGATAGACGGTAAGGGTTATAAGCTTACATTCCCTGTATCCGCTAAACAGGCCAAGGCTGTTAAGGTTGGAGATCCCGTATCGGTTGAAAACTCCTGGTACTATGGAGACTTAAATGCCAACCTTGTGGCAATTCAGCCCGACAAAACCAATTCAAGAGACGGTAAAGTCCTGGTATTCTCACTTTCGGGTGAATCCGTAACCGCAGGACAAAACTTAACACTTTCAGTCGGAGAGAAGAGCTCCAATTACGATCTTATTGTGCCTAATGCCGCTCTTCACGAAGACAACAACGGACATTTCGTATTAATTGTAGATACCAAGAGCACACCTTTCGGCTCCAGATACATTGCCAAGAGAGTGGATGTAACCGTACTCGCACAGGACGACAAGGTTGCGGCTATTGACGCAGAACTCCTCGGTTACGAATACGTTATTACAAATTCTTCAAAATATATCGAAAACAAGGATCAGGTTAAACTTGCTGATTAAACTATGGAAAAAATAAAAAGATTTCTTTCCAAAATAAAATATTACAGAGCAATCTGCCTGACTGTTTCGTTTGTTACCCTGATAATCGGTATCGTTATGAGCATCATAATTAATGCAGGTGCCAACAAGTATCAGGACCAGACGGTTGCGAAGAGATGGGATAAATCCGGTAATTGTTCTCATATTTCTGTTTTTATAAAGGATACGGCGTATTTTAACAAAACAAATATCGACGGATTCGAATATGAGTTAAACGATAAACTGGATTTTAATTCCGTTTCGGCCGAAAGCGAAGAAGCAAGAAGATTCATAGACTGCTATGTTGCCAAAACGAGCATTTATCTCGAAGGCCCGAGCAGATCCATGAATGTAAACTGCATGGCTGTAGGCGGAGATTTCTTCAAATTCCACCCTGTAAAACTTTTATCCGGCACATACTTTTCCGGAAACGATCTGATGCAGGACGGTGTAATACTTGATGAAGAAACCGCATGGCAGTTATTCGGCTCAAGCGATGTTGACGGTCAGAAAATCCTCTACGGCGACAGAGTTTTGTTCGTAAAAGGCGTATACAAGAAAAACGAAGGCAAGATATACAATTACGCTATGGGTGACAAGCCCGAGATTTTTGTGCCTTTCGATCTGCTTGATAATCAGGATATTCCTTTAAACATCACATGTCTTGAAGTCTGTATGCCAAATCCGATTGAAAACTTCGCAGCCAATATTATGACGGAGCTTATTACCTTAGACGGTTCGGACTTTGAAATAGTGAACAATTCAGCACGTTACAGCGTCGAAAATCTCTGGTTGGTATATAAGAACAAAAAGTACCGTTCCATGCAAAATCACGACATTATCTATCCTTACTGGGAGAAGATTGCCAGATATGAGGAAGACCTCCTTGCGCCCAAGGCAGTGGTAATGGTGGTTTCGTATGTGATTTCGGGAACTGTTTTTATAGGTCTTTTGTTATATGAAATTTCCAAACTGACAAAGCTTAAGAAAAGAAACGACGATTATACTTGATTTTGTATACATTTTACTTGAATCAAACAGTAAAATGGAATATGATGTAATCTGTAAAAAAATTGTCCTAAGGAGGATGAAATGAAGCCCATAAAAGAAGGAAAAGTTAGAGAGATTTATGACAACGGAGATACGTTAATCATGGTAGCAACTGACAGAATCAGTTGCTTTGACGTGATTTTAAACAATATTGTCACGAAAAAAGGAACCGTACTTACTCAGATGAGCAAGTTCTGGTTTGATATGACAAAGGACATTGTTCCCAATCACATGATTTCCGTAGACGTAAACGATATGCCGGAATACTTCAGACAGGAAAAGTTTGACGGCAACAGCATGCTTTGCAAGAAGCTCACAATGCTTCCCGTAGAGTGTATCGTTAGAGGATACATCACAGGCAGCGGATGGGCAAGTTACAAAAAGGACGGTACCGTTTGCGGTATCAAGCTTCCCGAAGGATTAAAAGAATCAGACAAACTCCCTGAACCTATTTACACACCTTCCACAAAGGCAGAAATAGGAGATCATGATGAGAACATAAGCTATGAGCAGAGCGTTGATTATCTTGAAAAGCGCTTCCCCGGCAAAGGAGAAGAGTATGCTTCCAAGCTTCGCGACCTCACAATAGCTTTATATAAGAAATGTGCTGACTATGCACTTACAAAAGGTATCATTATCGCAGATACCAAATTTGAGTTCGGTCTTGACGAAAACGGCGA
>CAMYYF010000172.1:0-3729 GCA_947303375.1 uncultured Lachnospiraceae bacterium | reverse complement strand
TATTATTCGAGAATGTCTTTGATATCGCTTAGGCCGCTCTTGGTGGTAACAACGATAACTGTGTCGCCCTCTTCGATGGTATTCTGGCCTTTGGGAATGATAATCGTTCCCCTGCGGTTGATACAGCCGATAAGGATATCTCTCTTTAAATTCAACTGCATAAGAGGAATTCCGATAACGGGTGATCCTTTTAGGATCTTAAATTCGAGTGCTTCCACTCTGCCACCGTTTAACTTGATAAGAGTCTCCACGTTGCTGCCGATGGAGTTCTGCATTGCCCTTACATAGGATACTATGTAGTCTGCAGCAATCTTATCGGGATAAATCAGACTTCCTACGTTGAATGTATTTATGATGTCATCGAAAGAAATTCTGTCGATTTTGGTTACGATTTTGCCTGAGGTACGTGTCTTTGCAAAAAGCGAAAGGATAATGTTGGTTTCGTCGATACCTGTCAAGGAAACAAACGAATCGCAGCCGTTAATGCCTTCCTCGATTAAGATTTCCTGGTTCGTTGCATCACCGTTTATGATGGTGGCTCTCGGAAGGTTCTCGCTTAATTCTTCGCACTTGTCTCTGTTCTGCTCGACGATTTTTACCTTGATGCCCATCTTTAAAAGAATCTCTGCGAGGTAATACGTCATCGTACCGCCACCGATAATCATCGTGTCTTTTACCTGATGTGTATCGTATCCGATCTTGGTAAAGAATTCTCTTGAATTAACCGCCGATGCAACGATGGTAATTTTATCATTAGCCCGTAAAATAAATGCACCGTTCGGGATAAAGATATCGTCGCCTCGCTCAACCGTGCAGATAAGGATGTCGGAAAGAACTCTCTTTGCAACATCAATAAGTGTCTTATTTACAAAAGGCGAATCCTCGGTAATAACAAGGTTTAAAAGTTCTACTCTGCCCTTCGCAAAAGTATCGATTTTGTCTGCCGAAGGGAATCTTAAAAGTCTCGAGATTTCGACTGCTGCCGCATACTCGGGATTGATAATCATCGAAAGGCCGAGCTCGTCTTTTATGTACTGAATTTCCTTGCTGTACAAGGGATCGCGGACTCTTGCTATTGTATTGCAGTTACCTGCTTTCTTCGCGAAAAGGCAGCAGAGTAAGTTTATTTCGTCGGAACCCGTTACCGCAATTAAAAGATTTGTTCTGTCTACTCCGGCTTCTTTTTGAACCGAATATGAAGCACCGTTTCCGACCAAGCCCATTACGTCGTAATTGTTGGTGATGTCGTTTATTACTTCCGCATTTTTGTCAATTACGGTAATATCATGTTTTTCTATAACAAGCTGCTTTATAATCGATAAACCGATTTTGCCGCAGCCGACTATAATGATTCTCATCTTAAAATCCTGATTTCTCTTTTATGTTTGGAGCCGGACACGCTTCGCGAGTCAGGCACCGTCATTCTACTTTCTTGCTGTGTATTCCGTTACGCCTCTTACGGTTTCACCGTCAATCTGAAGCGCTGTGGGTCTGTCAAATTTAACTGTAATTTCCTTGCCCTCTCTTACAGCAACAAGCTTTTTGTTGTTAACATGCTCGCCCTTAAAGATTGCTGGGAAGCCCATGAGTGTACCGATTCGGCCTTTATCCTTAAATACCATGCAGGTTAATTTATCGCCGAGTCTGTCCTGTTCGGGAGCAGCCTTCATTCCGCCGCCGTAGTATCTGCCGTTCATGGCGGAAGCAATCCAGGCTCTTTTATATTCAACGGTTTCTCCGTCTACGGTAATCCATGCATGAGGACATTTGAATTTGAAAAGCACGATCTTGATTGAAAGCGAAGTATAGTTGATATCCTTCTTGCCTGCGGCTTTCATATCATCTGCCATTTCGCAGCATACGCCGTCAACGCCAAAGCCGATACCGTTTAAAAATCTGTAGTTGTTTCCGTTGATGGTTACAACAGGAAGATTTGTTAAATACTTCTTAATCGAAGGCATCTCGGAATCGTCGTAATTCTCTTTGATGTCTCTGTAAAAATCGTTGCCCGTTCCTGCGGGGAAAAGAAGTACGTCGCAGGGAATCTCCAAATCCGCGGTGTAGTTGGCAAATTTGTTGAGTGTGCCGTCTCCTCCGCAAAGTATGATCAAATCGTCAGCCGTAAGTTTTTGCACGAATTCTTTGGGGTCGAGACCGACTACATTTACGATTTCGTATTCACCGTTTACTTTACCCTTTACAACCTCAAGGATTTCTTTTCCCTTTCCGTTGTTGGACAATTCGTTGTATAAAACGTACTGCATAAAATTCCCTCCGTTTTAATAATTTTTTGCTTTCTTTAAAAACTGCAATAAGGTAACCCTGAAAAAGGTTACCTTACACAGAATGTTTATTGTTTATCGTTTGCTTCTTTGGATTTATTATCAGACTTTTCGTCATCGTCGTCGTCATAATATGCGAGCGAGCTTCCGCAGAACTGGCAGAATTTTCCGCCGTTGTTTACGCCGAGGCAGTAAGGGCAGTTCGCATAATATTTTTTCTCCTGCTTTACATCTCGTCTGATTTCTTCCTGTTGTGTTTTAAGCTTTTCGAGTTCAAGCTGATACTCTGCCTGCTGTCTTGCGTACTCTGCCTGCTGTTCAGCCAGCTGCTGCTGTAAAGCTGCCTGTGCCTGAGCCTGTTTTTCCTGCAGTTTAAGCTGAGAACTTTCCTGAATTTTATTAACGATTGCAGCTGACGCAACGCCTACTCCCGCACTGACTGCGCTTCCAACGAGCGAGCTTACCATACCGCCGCCACCGCCGTATTTTACCTTGGGTTTATTGATATTTATATTAATGGGTGAAGATGCGATGCCTCCCATAGGAGCTGCGGGTCTGTTAAAACTCGGTGCGGAAAAACCGCCGCCCATACCGCCTGCACCTCCGGCCATACCGCCGAAACCGCCTGTTTTGCCAAAACCGCCTAAACCGCTTGTACCTCTGAAACCGGTCGATGTTCTGGGCGCGCTTGACACGCCTGATCTGAAGCCGCCTGATGCGCCTCTGAATGCGCCGCCGCCTCCCATGTTAGGTCTGCCACCGCGTGAATGTCCTTTGCCGATCCCTATAGCCATTGCCTTTCCTCCTTAACAATTGATTCAGACTGATATCTGTTATCGATTGTCTTTAAATGTCAAACACACCATAAATTGTAACATAATTACGTCTTTTTTTAAACAGGATTTTCTTGTTGAAAGTACCGTCAAAATCTTGCTAATTGCTATCTTTTGATGCCAAGTTCTTCAAGATATGCGGCCTGCTTTTCTTCCATCACTTTGGCCTCATCTTCTTTCATGTGATCATATCCTAAAAGATGCAGCATGCTGTGTGCGATTAAAAAAGCATATTCTCTTTTTATGGAATGTCCGTACTCTTCTGCCTGCGATATGATTCTGTCTTTGTTTAAACAAATCTCCCCTAAAATCGTAAGCTCCGTCTCGGGATTAACGGACATTTCAAGATCTTCGACATTAATACTTTCAAAATCTGCGGGTGCCTCCCACTCAAGGTTTGGAAATGAAAGCACGTCCGTTGTTTTGTCGATGTCGCGGTATTCTTTGTTGTACTCCTTAACCTCTTCGGAATCCGTGATTAGGATATCCACTTCGCAGTCAAAGGGGCAGCCCTCTTTTAGGAGGATTGATTTTACCACATCTTCGGCAATCTTTTGTTTGTCAAAATCCGTTTTAAATTCGACGTTTTCTTCGATAACAACCATGTCTTTTAT
>CAMYYF010000171.1:0-3749 GCA_947303375.1 uncultured Lachnospiraceae bacterium | reverse complement strand
TATACAGATACCAGGTTACGATTAAAGTTATGTGAGAAATCAGATACGGTATTTACGTACAGTCTCTCGCAGGATTTGACAAAGGCTCTTTCAGAGAAATCATCAAGCACGGTCTGTCTCGCTTTCTGTCCCATGGATAATCTTTTCTCCTGATTGTTCCAAAGGACATTCAGTTTTTCGATAAAATCGTCTTTGTCTTTGTAAAGATATCCGTTTGTTCCGTTTTGAATTACATCTGTAAGGCATTCGTCTTCACGGCATAAAAGAGGCAAGCCTGAAACCATGGCTTCCATGTAAGTTAATCCCTGGGTTTCGCTTTGCGAAGCGCTGACAAAAACATCACCGATTAAGTAATATTCTTCGATTTTTTCGGGAGAAACCATACCTGTAAAAATAACTCTGTTTTCAATACCGTTTTCTTTGCATTTGTTTTCAAGAGTCTCTCTGTGAGGACCGTCTCCGACAACAATCAGTCGTAAGTTGTTAAGTCTTGAATCTGCAAGGAAATCGAGAATTTCTTCAAGATTTTTTTCCTTAGCGAGTCTTCCGGCATAGAGTAAAATAAATTCGTCTTTACCTATTCCGTATTCCGCACGGAGTGTGTCTCTTTTGGATTTATCTGCATTCAGATATTTGTCTGTGTTGATTCCGGTAGGAATAATGGTTAAAGGTGCACTGACTTCATAGTCGCTTAACATTCTGTGCATTTTTCCCGAAGGAACAATCATATTTGTGACATGTTTTGAAATGGAGTTTGTAAATTTGATTGCAGCCTTTCTTCCGATTGTTTTGCTCGGGCACACATAATGAGTATAGTTTTCATAGACTGTATGATATGTGTGAACGATGGGAGATCCTGTTCTTTTGGCGATCATTCTCGCATAGATAAAAGTTGAGAACTCACACTGGCTGTGAATTATGTCAGGATTCCATTCCACGAGTTCTTCTAAAAGAGAGTTAAGAACGGGCGGAAGCATAATCCTTGCCTCAGGATAAATCGCACCTAAGGGAAGGGCAGGCATATAATAAACATTATTTTCTTTTTTCTCGAATGCTGATTCTGAAAGAGTAAGGATACGGACATCATGCCCATCTTCCTTAAGACCTTTTATAAGATTAAGTGTTGAAGTTACAACGCCGTTAACGGCGGGTGTAAACATATCAGAAGTAATTAGTATTTTCATAATTCGCTGTTTTCCTCCTATGTATGATTGGAGTATAAACAGCGAAACTTAAAAAATAATTGAAAATTTTAAAGTTTTTAAATTTTTTGCAATTTTACGTTAAAAACCGTTTCATTTTCAACGGGGCAGTAAACGCTTATCTCGCCTTTATGCCTTAAAACAATGGATTTTGCAATGGCCAGTCCCAGTCCGAAGCTGTTTGAGTTTCTTGAAGAATCGGTGGTGTAAAAACGTTCGAATACGTAAGGAATGTCTTTTTCATCGATTCCTTTTCCTGTATTTTTAACTTCAAGAAGAGCTTTATTCTTGCTTGCATGGCATTCAACAAAGATTTCCCCGTCTTTTTCGGTATTCTTTATTGCGTTATCAACCAGTATTTCCACGAGTTCCGATATTTCATCCCTGTTGGCCATGATATTAATATCTTTATCAATATTGTAGTTATATTTGACACCCTTTTCGAAAGCAACGCTTTCATATGTAAGTGCTATCTCTTCTACGGCCTCGGAGAATGATATTTTGCTGTGATTGTCATTGGGCTGTTCTTCGAGCTTTGATAAAGTCAGCAATCTTTCAATCAGGCGCTTCATGCGCTCTGATTCTTTTATGATGTTGTTTAAATAAAGATTGTCTTTATCCTGTGCCGCGAGGGCCTGTGCGTTTATGCTGATGGCGCCTAAGGGTGTTTTTAATTCATGGCTTGCATCGGAGATAAACTGTTTTTCTCTAAGAATCGCCTGTTCGGCGGGCGCGGTTATAAAACGGGAAAGGAAGAAAATTATTACCAGCAGAGCGGCTGCGCCAAGAATGATAAGAGCGCCTTTTCCGATGGTTTTCCAGAAACTTCGTGAATACATGGAAGAATCCATGATGACAAGCATAATACTGCCGTCACTTTCTTCTTTATACGAATAAATGTATTTTCCGACCTTATAGTTTCCTTCGCCTTTTTTAAGAATATTGTTGATGGTTTTTTCGGATATTTTGGCATAAGTATCTTCGCCGATTATTTTGGTGTTTAAAATCAGTCCGTCTTTGGCAAGATGGAGGCCGACAATCGGATTTTCACCTTCAGTAATATTATTAACCAGTTCTTCCGTTTCGACATCAATATTGTTTAAATCAAATACACCGCTGTCGGAAATCCAGTCGAGCATTTCCTTCTGTGTGATGTTGTTCCAGTATTTGTTATATGCGGTATTGGCGATAAAAAAGAGCCCGAATACAACCAGTAAAAGGGAAGCGGTAACTATAACGAATTTTTTTCTTAATTTTGCAGTCATTTAATTTTCTCCGGATACAAGGGAATAACCGATGCCCTTTTTGTTTACTATAGAAGTATTTGTGTTAAGGAAAGCGAATTTTTTTCGTAAAAAAGTAATGTATACTTCGAGGTTGTTGTATTCGCTGTCCGATTCAAATCCCCAGACCTTGTCAAGAATCATGTCCTTGGAAAGAACCTGTCCTTTGTTTAACATAAGGTATTCAAGGAGCTGATACTCGGTCTTGGATAATTTTACCGACTTGTCGCCGCAGCTGAGTTTGTATGTTGAAATATCAAGGCTTATATCATAAGCGTAAATGATGCTCTTTTTAACGTCTGCGTTGTTGCGGATCCTCGCTCTTACGCGGGCCAAAAGTTCTCCCGCATCAAAGGGCTTGGTCATGTAGTCATCTGCACCGGCATCCAGACCGGTGATTTTATCATCGGTCTGGGATTTTGCGGTCAGCAGTATTACCGGAGTCTGAATTTCTTCTTCACGGATTTCTTTTAGGATTTCTATGCCGCTCATGTAAGGCAGCATTATATCTAAAAGAACCAGATCATATACATTGTTTTCAATACATTCAAGTCCCTTTTTTCCGTCGTAAGCAACGTCTGTTGAGTAGCCTTCTTTTTCGAGAATGGCTTTAATACCGTCCGTTATTTCTTTTTCGTCTTCAACAATTAAAATTCTCATAATAATCACCTTTATTTTATGAGATTATAATAACCAAATATTATTTTAAAATCAAATAAACGGAAAGGATTATTTTTTCTCATTTATATACTTCGGATTTAATCGTAATTGTGTTTAAATCAGATGAGTCCGTAAAAGATGTGACATTTATGTTTATGATTGTTTTACTTTCAGATTCTTCCGATTCATCGGGATATTCGTAAGAATAGGTTGTGGCATAGTATTTGCCGTTTGAAAATATCAGAGAACTGACATAATTCGTATCATCGAGATTTATCTTTTCGGCTTCCTTAAATACTGTGTCCTTGTTAACGGATTCGATTTTTTCTGTAACATCGGTTGTTAAGTTCTACCTCCTGATGTTCAGAGTATAATAACCAATCCTTAAAAAATCTTTAAAAAAATGTATAATTATATGTTATTATTAAAAGTAATAAATTCTTTAAGGATTGTTCTTGGCGGGTTGATGGGAGGATATTTTATAAGATGAATCCATTTTCATTCATTTTATATGATATAAAAAGACTTTTCGGACACGGAAAAACAGCATTTATTGCAATGTTTTCTCCTATCCCCGTTATTTTGATGTTCGGACTTTTTTTCG
>CAMYYF010000170.1:0-3787 GCA_947303375.1 uncultured Lachnospiraceae bacterium | reverse complement strand
TGTCAAAATCCGTTTTAAATTCGACGTTTTCTTCGATAACAACCATGTCTTTTATGTCTCCAATTATATAATTCAATCTTTTATGAATATATTATTCTTTTCGTAAAATACCGGCATTTAATTCTTTTTTTGCGATTAATTATGCTTAGCCAGCCTCTTCGTCAGCCCACTGGCTCATGTAAAGTTCCCTGTAGAAGCCACCTTTCTTAATAAGTTCGTCGTGGCTTCCCTGCTCGATGATGTTACCGTCCTTCATGACTAAGATGATGTCTGCGTTCTTGATGGTCGATAGTCTGTGTGCGACGATAAAGCTCGTCTTGCCCTTCATAAGATTTGCAAACGCATCCTGAACCTTTAATTCGGTACGGGTATCGATGGAGCTTGTAGCCTCGTCGAGGATTAAAATCGGAGGATTTACAAGCATTACTCTCGCGATACAAAGAAGCTGTTTCTGGCCGTTTGAAAGATTGCCGCCGTCCTCGGATATAAGCGTATCGTAGCCGTTTGGCATTCTCTCGATGAAGCTGTGCGCATGGCATTTTTTGCAGGCTTTTATGACTTCTTCGTCGGTAAAATCACGGCCAAGTGTAACATTGTCTCTGATGGTACCTTTTCTAAGCCAGGTCTCCTGCAAAACCATTCCGAAATTGTCTCTGTAGGCAATTCTTGTGTAGTCCTTGATATTTTCGTCGTCGAGGAGTATTTCGCCCGATTTAACATCATAAAAGCGCATCAGGAGGTTAATAAGCGTGGTCTTGCCACAGCCTGTCGGTCCGACGATTGCGATTCTCCTGCCCCTGTCTGCTTTAAGCGAGAAATTCTCGATGAGCTTCTGGGTTTCGGTATATGAAAAACTGATGTCTTTAAATTCGATATGTTCGAAGCTTTCCTTGGGCTCGGTCTTGGCGTCTTCTTTTTCGGTGATTTCCTGTTCGTTTAAAAGGTTCTTGATTCGCTCGGCACAGGAAAGCGCATTCTGAAACTCGGTTAATACGCCCGAGATTTCATTGAACGGCTTTGTGTACTGGTTTGCGTACGAAAGGAAAATGGTCAGTGCTCCGACTGTAAGATTGCCCGTCTTTACGATGGATAATGCTCCGAAAATCGCAACGCCCGCATATACAAGCGAGTTGACAAATCTGGTCGAGGGATTGGTAAGTGAAGAGAAAAATGTAGCCTTCAGCGAAGCGTCCCTGAACTCTTCGTTCATCTTTTTAAAGTGGTCCATATTTTCGTCTTCTTTGCCAAAGGCACGAACTATTTTCTGGTTTGAAACCATTTCGTTTATAAAAGAAACCTGCGTGCTTCGCGCTTCGGTCTGCTTTTTGAAAAGATTGAAGGTTCTTTTGGAAATAAAGCCTGCAACGAAGAACGAAAGCGGAGTTATAAATACAACCACGAGCGTAATCTTCCAGTTTAAAACAACCATCATTGTGAGCGTGCCAAGGATGGTAAGAACGCCCGTGAATACCTGCGTAAAGCCCATTAAAAGGCCGTCCGAAAGTGTCTCCACATCGGCTGTCATTCTTGATACGAGGTCTCCTGCGGGATTGGTGTCGACATAGGAAACAGGGAGTTTGTGAATCTTTTCCATTACGTCTTTTCGCATAACGGCAACTAATGATGCCGTGAGGCGGTTGTTTGAAAGACTTAAAAGCAGCTGTGCCACTATCGTGATTGCGATAACGATCAGTGTTTTTATGATAAGTGCTTTTATGCCGTCAAAATCCACATTATTCCGCCCTATTACCATATCAACGCCGTTACCCATTAGGATGGGAATGTAAAGCGTTCCGGCTACGGTTACAAGTGCTGTGATGATACTGGTTAAAAGCAGAAACCACTTTTTAAAAACATATTTAATTATAAAAGAAAATGTCGATTGATTTTTCAATCCGCTTCTCCTTTTAAATCTCTGCTTCGGGGAACTGTGATTTGTAAATTTCTCTGTAAACTTCGCAGGATTTTATTAGCTCTTCATGTCTGCCGCACCCTGCAAGTTCGCCCTCGTCAAGTACGAGGATTTTATCGGCATCCATTATGCTGGCCGCACGTTGTGATACGACAAAGCAGATGGAATCTTTTGCTATTTCGCGTATGCCCGCTCTGACCTTTTTCTCCGTCACAAAATCAAGGGCTGATGTTGAGTCGTCAAGGATTAGGATTTCGGGCTCTTTTATGAATGCTCTTGCTATTGAAAGACGCTGTCTCTGACCGCCCGAGAAGTTCTTTCCGCCTTCGGTCACTTCTGCCTTAAGCTCGCCTTTTTTGGAATAAACAAAATCATATGCTTCGGCTCTTTTAAGACTTAGGTCCATATCTTCCTTTGTAGCGTCGTTTTTGCCCCATTTAAGGTTATCTTCGACGGTTCCCGCAAAAAGCACCGCAGTCTGCGGAACGATGCCTACAGCTCCTCTTAAGGCCTTTGTAAGGATAGTCGCGATTTTTGAGGCATTCGCTTCTTCGCCACATTCCTTCTCTGCGAAGGTCTTTAAATTTTCTTTATTTACATTTATGGTACCCGAATAGTCTCCGTAATATCCGCAGATAAGATTGATAAGCGTCGTTTTGCCCGAGCCGGTACCGCCGATGATACCGACGATCTCGCCTTTTTTCGCGCTGAATGAAATGTCTTTTAAAGATTCCTTGGAAGCGTCGGGGTATGTAAAGCCGACCGATTCGAATTCGACGGAATCTATTTTTTCGAATTTGTTTTCTTTTATGAGGGGTAATTCTTCGGTGTTTTTCTCTTTTAGGAGCGTTGAAATTCTGTCGCCGCAGGCAACGGATTTGGTCATCGTGATGATGAGGTTCGCAAGTTTAATAAGTTCGACGAGGATCTGCGCCATGTAGTTTAAAAGCGCAATCAGGGCGCCTCTTTCGATGATTCCGGCGTTTACCTGTGATGCTCCGACATAGAGAACCGCAAGCGTTGCGACGTTTACGATTAGGAATGTGGCGGGGTTCATTATCGCGGTAACCCTGCCTGCAAGAAGCTGCAGGGATTTTAAGGTGTCGATTTCCTTGTCAAATGCTTCGCTCTCCTCGTCGTCGCAGTTAAACGCTCTGATGACACGGATACCCGTGATGTTTTCCCTGGTTTTGACTGTGACCGTCTCAAGCGAGCTCTGAACTTTTTTGTATAAAGGGATGCTTTTTAAAAGAACGGCGAAAACCACGAGGAAAAGAATCGGAACGCAGATTGTGAAGACAAGCGCACCTTTTACATTTACCGTAAATGCCATGATTACGGCGCCGAATACTATAAAGGGGGAACGAAGGAAAAGTCTTAAGAAAAGATTAACTCCGGTCTGAAGCTGATTGACGTCGGACGTGATGCGTGTGATGAGTGCACCCGTACCCTGCTCTTCAAGTTCGGAGTAAGTCCTCGACTGGATATTGTCAAAAATTGCTTCTCTTAAGCTCGCCGCAAAGCCCGTGGCGGCTTTTGCTGCGAAGAACTGTGCCGTAAGCGCGCAGATTAATCCGATGAGTGCGAGTAAAACCATGAGCCCACCCATCTTTAAAATATAGGGATTATCGCCCTTCTCGATACCGTTTGTTACTATGCCTGCAACAACGAGCGGCACGAACAATTCAAAAGTTGCCTCGGTCAGTTTAAATAGAGGCCCGAGGATGCTTTCTTTTGTATACGGTTTTAAGAATTTTAACAGTTCTTTCATACAGAACTTATTATATCATATAAGTTACTTTTAAAGCATTACAAATGATAAGCGGAGCGCCCGCCACATTCGGCAAACGCTCCGACTTTTCAAATAAATATATT
>CAMYYF010000169.1:0-3796 GCA_947303375.1 uncultured Lachnospiraceae bacterium | reverse complement strand
TCTTCAGACAATCGAGAAATGTGATGCAGTTTACCGCATAGAAAACGGCAAGGCAGATCGCGAGAGATAAAGAAATATGGATATTAAATTGAGTATCATAATTGCATTAAGTGATACATACACAGATGTTGGAAAAATTAAAAAAACCATAGATTCCACGCTTGAAGCTTACCGCGAAGGAACAGAGATTGTTATATCGGCAGACATTCCTTCAGGACCTGTAAAAGAATTGATTTCCGGATACAGTGAAAAGTACCCTGACATTATCAAACTTTTATTTACCTCCGAAAGACGCGGTAAGGGCGGAGCGTACAATCTGGCGCTAAGGAGCTCGGAGGCAGAGTGGGTTTCTTTTATGAATGCGGGAGATACGATTGCACCCTCGTTTGTAAAGGCCATGCTTAAGAAAGCCGAGGAAACGGGCGCGGATGTAGTCGGATGTGCGAACGATTCGGAAGATAACGAGAGCGATGCTGAGATTTTCAAGCAGCTTCCCGATATGGAAGAAGATGAAAAGAAGGCGATTTTAATAGTCAATCCGGGGCAGATGGAGTCGAAGATTTTTAAGAGAAGTATCTTTGAAAAGAACGGACTCTGGTTTCCGGAAAAACTTCTTTTTGAAAAACTCGGAATCGGAAGACTTGCACTTTCGGAAGCGGAGAAATTCGAATACATCGACGAATGCCTTTATTTCTTTGACAAGGACAACAAACCTTCCACAGAAGAAAGCGATCTTTTTGAAAGACTGGATGTAATGACTTTCTTTATCGAGGAGTGCTTTAAGAGAGAGATTCTTGAGGAGTTTCCCGAAGAGGTTGAGGCAGCGTTTATCGATGATATGTATATGAAAACGCTCTTTACATACATCGCTGTAACACCCGGTGCCAAGCGCAAAAAATCATTCTTAGAGATGCTTCAGAATGCAATACTTGACTGCTTCCCCGAGTTTGAGACCAACCCTTATTACTACGAGAAATACGATGACGATATAAAAGATCTGGTATCGCTTCACATCGAATCTCCGGGTAAGTTTTTAAAGACAGTTAAAAATTTCGATTCTCTGGAAATCGAATAAAGATACGGTAACAGAAACATAAAAGAAAGAAGAAAAATGAGTAACGAAGCAAAAGAAAAATGTACAATAATCGTTCCGTGCTACAACGAAGAGGAAGCAATCCCTTTGTTTTATGAGGCGACCAATGAAGCACTTAAAGACTTTGCGCTTGATTACGAATATCTTTTTGTAAACGACGGTAGCAAAGACAAAACGATTGATGTCTTAAAAGACCTCGCCGAAAAAGACGAAAAAGTGCACTATGTTTCTTTTTCGAGGAATTTTGGCAAGGAAGCCGCAATGTATGCAGGCCTTAAGGAATCGAGGGGCGATTATGTTGTAATCATGGATGCCGATTTGCAGGATCCGCCCGAACTTATTCCCCAAATGTACGAGAGCGTCATCAACGAGGGATATGACTGCGTTGCCACGAGACGTGTAAACAGAAAAGGCGAACCGCCCATAAGAAGCATGTTTGCAAATATCTTTTATCTTCTGATGCATTTCATTGCGAAAGTGGATATGGTTCCCGGCGCCAGAGATTTCAGATTTATGAAGCGTGTCATGGTGGATGCGATTGTCGAAATAGGTGAGTACAACAGATTCAGCAAGGGTATTTTCGGATGGGTCGGATTTAATACCAAATGGATTCCTTTTGAAAATCGTAAAAGAGTCGCAGGCAAGACAAAATGGTCATTCTTCAAACTCTTCCAGTACTCGATTGAAGGCATTGTTGCATTCTCAACCGCACCGCTTGTATGGTCCTCAATTATAGGACTTATCTTCTGCGTACTTGCATTTATTGCACTTATATTCCTTTTCGTAAGAGCACTTATTTTCGGCGATCCCGTCAGCGGCTGGCCTTCACTTGCATGTATGATTACATTCTTCGCAGGCCTCCAGCTTTTTAGCGTGGGCATCATCGGAATGTATATTTCAAAAACATATCTTGAAGTAAAGGGCAGACCCATTTACATTGTGAAAGAGAAAAAATAATGGAAAAATTAATCAACAAATTAAAAGAAGAACAATACAAAATACCGTTTATGTCGGGAATTGTGATAGGACTTATCACTCATATGTTTATGATTGTAAACAAGTTCCCGAACGGCGATTCCATGACCAACTTTTACTTTGACCAGAACATGGTTACAAGCGGAAGATGGTTCTTAACGGTTGCGTGCGGAATCTCCTCCTTTTATGATCTTAATTTTGTAAACGGTCTTTTGGCGATTATATTCATAGCAATCAGCGCAGTTTTCGTCACAAGGTTTTTCGATGTTAAGAAAAAGACCACGCTGATTTTGGTACCTGCGGTTATGGTTACATTCCCCGCCGTTGCGGCAACAATGTCGTATATGTATACGGTGGACGGATATATGTTGGGCCTCCTGTTTGCGATTATCGCAGCATACGTAAGTAAGAAATACAAGTTCGGATTTTTTGCCGGAATGATTTTCCTTGCATTAAGCCTCGGTACTTATCAGGCGTATGTTTCGGTAGCGATTCTTTTATGTCTGTTCGATATTATTTTTACGGTCATCGACAACGAAGATATTTATACGCTCTGGAACAAGGGCTTTAAGTACCTTATGATGGGCATCGGCGGCAGTGCTTTATACTACGGTATATTAAAAATCTGTCTGCTCGTTCAGCACAAGGAACTTGATACATATCAGGGCATTAACGAAATGACTCACATCAGTCTTTCTTCAATCCCTGAAAGAATTTACGATATGTATTACGATTTCGCCGCATTTGCATTCAGCGGACGAATCTTCGTCAACAATTTTTTAACGATGATAATAATGAGTACGATAGTCTCGGCTTCCATGGTTGCAATTTTCGTACTCTTTGTCAAAAACAAGGTGTACAAAAAATGGTACAGCTGGCTGATTCTATTCCTTTGCATAGGACTGATGCCTTTTGGTGCCAATACCGTGCTTCTTTTGATGTCAAAAACCGGTGAATACCATCTTGTTATGAGACTGCAGTGGGAAATCTTCATCGTTGCCATCGTAATTATATCCGAGCGAACCATTACGGCATTTGAGACCGTAAAAGATAAGCTCATCATTCCCAAGACCGTATCGGTGGTGCTGGTGGCGTTATTATGTTATAATTTTCTGTTAATGGATAATATTGCATACTTCAATATGCAGCAGCAATATGAGAAATCCTACGCATACTGTGTAAGGCTTCTTGACAGGATTGAACAGACCGAAGGTTACGTTCAGGGAATGCCTATCTGTCTGGTCGGAGAGATTAGTGAAAAGAGTTATCCTCCGACAGAACTGACCTATGATATAACATCGAAGATCCGCGGAACCGATGGGAGTTTCTTATTCTACCGCGGCGAGCAGTATGAAGAGTTTATCAAGAATTATTTAGGTGCAACGCTTAATATTCTTGAGGGCGATTATGTAGTTGATATGTATTATTCCGAAGAATATTCGACGATGTCTTCGTTCCCGGATAAGAACAGCATCAAGATTGTAAACGGAATCATGTTTATTAAACTGGAGTAAGGGATATGGGAAAACTTACCGTTATCATTCCTTCATTCAATGAGGAAGACAATATCGAGAATACAGCCAAAACCATCGGCGAGACATTGCAGGGTGCAGGTATTGAATACGATCTGCTCTTTGTTTCCGACGGCTCGACGGATCAGACTTTTGATATTGTGGAAAAACTTTCCAAAGCTGATAAAAGAATCGGAGGCATTCAGTTTTCGAGAAA
>CAMYYF010000168.1:0-3812 GCA_947303375.1 uncultured Lachnospiraceae bacterium | reverse complement strand
GCGCTACACAGAACGAGCTTGATATCGAAGATGCTAAGATGCTCGTAGCTAACGGCGTTCAGTATGTTGCTGAAGGTGCTAACATGCCTACAACAATCGAAGCTACTCAGTACTTCCAGGCTAACAACGTTCCTTTCGTTGGCGGCAAGGCTGCTAACGCAGGCGGTGTTGCTACATCAGCTCTTGAAATGAGCCAGAACTCCGAGAGACTTTCATGGAGCTTCGAAGAAGTTGATGCCAAGCTCAAAGGTATCATGGTTGGTATTTACCACAATATCGACGATGCTGCTAAGGAGTACGGTATGGAAGGCAACTATGTTGCAGGTGCTAACATTGCAGGCTTCAAGAAAGTAGTTACAGCAATGGAAGCTCAGGGTGTTTGCTAATCAATAATAAAAAATAATATACCCATATAAAAAGGCAAAGACGTCTTAAGTGTTAAAACATTTAAGGCGTCTTTTTCTTTTACCATTTATTATAAAAAATCCTTATTAAACGAATAAAAAATTTTAAAAATATTAAAACGGAGGAATATAAATATGGCACAGATTAATGATATTTTCGGAAGTCTCGTTTTTGACGAGAGAACAATGAAAGCCGTACTTCCGGCAAAGGTATTTGCATCATTAAAGAAAACAATCGACGAGGACACTCCTCTTGATCCGAGCGTTGCAGACGTAGTTGCTCAGGCTATGAAGGAATGGGCTGTTGCAAAAGGAGCTACACATTATACTCACTGGTTCCAGCCTATGACAGGTGTAACAGCTGAAAAGCATGACAGCTTTATCTCTCCCGCTCCCGACGGTGGTGTGCTGATGGAATTCTCCGGAAAAGAACTTATCAAGGGTGAACCTGATGCATCTTCTTTCCCTTCAGGCGGACTTCGTGCAACCTTCGAAGCCAGAGGTTACACAGCCTGGGATCCTTCATCATACGCATTTATTAAGGGTAAAACATTATGTATTCCCACAGCATTCTGTTCTTACAGCGGACATGCACTCGATAAGAAGACTCCTCTTCTTCGTTCAATGGAAGCTTTGAATAAGCAGTGCTTGAGAATTCTTAAATTATTCGGTAACGATCAAGTTAAAAACGTACGTACATCAGTTGGTCCCGAGCAGGAATACTTCCTTGTAACAAAGGAAATGTACGACAAACGTCTCGACCTTAAGATGACAGGCAGAACACTCTTCGGTTCCAAATCTCCCAAGGGTCAG
Source organism: uncultured Lachnospiraceae bacterium (assembly GCA_947303375.1). Classification (GTDB taxonomy): domain Bacteria; phylum Bacillota; class Clostridia; order Lachnospirales; family Lachnospiraceae; genus UBA3766. The sequence continues at coordinate 2,595 of CAMYYF010000168.1, read as the reverse complement.
GAAATGGATGACCATTACTTTGGTGTTATCAAACCCAGAGTTGCAGCATACATGGAAGATCTTAACGAAGAGCTCTGGAAACTCGGTATCTTCGCAAAGACAGAACATAACGAAGTTGCTCCCGCACAGCATGAACTGGCTCCAATCTACGAGACAACAAATATCGCTACAGACCACAACCAGTTAACAATGGAAATCATGCAGAAGGTAGCTCAAAAGCACGGTCTTGTATGTCTTCTTCACGAGAAACCTTTCGCAGGCGTAAACGGTTCAGGTAAGCACAACAACTGGTCAATGTCCACAAACCTCGGACAGAACCTTTTGTCACCCGGTGCTACACCTTATGAAAATGCACAGTTCCTTTTATTCCTTTGTGCAGTAATTAAGGCAGTTGATGATTATCAGGATCTTTTAAGACTCGCAGTTGCCACAGCCGGTAACGACCACAGATTAGGCGCTAACGAGGCACCTCCCGCAATCATCTCAATGTTCCTTGGCGACGAACTTAACGCAGTACTCGATGCCATCGAAAATGACAAGCCTTACACAGATGTGATTAAGCAGAAAATGCAGCTCGGTGTAGATATCCTTCCTCCTATCAGCAAGGATACAACGGATAGAAACCGTACATCACCTTTCGCATTTACAGGTAATAAATTTGAATTCAGAAGCCTTGGTTCTTCCAACAGTATCGCATGTGCAAACATCATGCTTAACTCAGCTGTTGCAGAATCACTTCAGATTTTCGCAGACAAACTTGAAGCATCATCAGATTTTGAAAACGATCTTCACGAGCTTATCAAAGAGACAATCAAAGCTCATAAAAGAATTATCTTCAACGGCAACGGTTATGATGATGCCTGGGTAAAAGAAGCTACAGAAGTAAGAGGATTGTCAAACTACAAGACAACACCCGACTGTATGCCTCATTTGCTTGATGAAAAGAACGTAACAATGCTTACAAAGCACGGAGTATTCTCCAAAGCAGAACTCGAATCAAGATGCGAGATCATGCTTGAGAACTACTGCAAGAGCGTAACAATCGAAGCTAATACAATGGTTGTTATGTCAAAGACTCAGATTGCTCCCGCAATCGACAAATTCGTCGGAGACCTTGCACAGAGAGTTGCTTTAAAGCAGAGCATCGGAAGTTCTATTCCTGATACTTATGAACTCAGTCTGGTTAAGAAGTTATCAGCTATTACAGACGGAATTTATTCAAAGACAGATGAACTTAAGGACGAAATCGCAGCACTTTCAAGTGCAAGCGGAATTATCGAAGAATCTGCAATGATTCGCGATAAGATCCTTCCTAAGATGGCGGAATTAAGAGCCCTTTGTGATGAAGGTGAAACACTTACATCCAAAGAATACTGGCCGTTCCCGTCATATGCGGACTTATTATTCGGAGTATAAAAATTAACGAACACTTATTGGGGGGTTGCTTCGTTAAACCAACATAAAGGAGATGAATGAAATGGATGAGACATTATTAATGACAGTGAAAGAAGCAGTTTCCAACGAAGTGTTTTCAGTTTGGTTCCTTATCGGTGCTGCACTCGTATTCTGGATGCAGGCAGGCTTCGCAATGGTAGAGGCAGGTTTTACAAGAGCTAAGAATACAGGAAATATCATCATGAAAAACCTGATGGATTTCTGTATCGGTACAGTAGTATTTATAGCAATTGGTTTTGGATTGCTCATGGGCGAGGATTTATTCGGATTTATCGGTAAACCCGGATTTGACCTCTTCACATCATATGATAACTTTGATTTTTCATCCTTTGTTTTCAACCTTGTGTTCTGTGCAACCACAGCAACCATCGTTTCCGGAGCAATGGCTGAAAGAACCAAATTCTTATCATACTGTATTTATTCAGCTGTTATTTCAGCTTTGATTTACCCCATCGAGGCTCACTGGATCTGGGGCGGCGGCTGGCTCGCAGGACTCGGCTTCCATGATTTTGCAGGTTCGACTGCAATTCACATGGTTGGTGGTATCTCCGCTTTAATCGGTGCAAAAATCCTCGGTGCACGTATCGGTAAATTCACAAAAGACGAAAAGGGAAAAATCGTAAAAGTTAACGCATTCCCCGGCCACAACATCGCAATCGGCGCTCTGGGTGTATTCATCCTCTGGTTTGGCTGGTACGGTTTCAACGGTGCGGCTGCAACAAGCCTTCCCCAGTTAGGATCTATTTTCCTTACAACAACCGTAGCTCCCGCTGTTGCAACAGTTGTATGTATGATCTTCACATGGATCAAATATAAAAAGCCCGATGTTTCAATGTGTCTTAACGCATCACTTGCAGGTCTGGTAGCAATCACTGCTCCCTGCGACGTAACAGATGTGGCAGGTGCCATCTGCATCGGTGCGGTATCAGGTTTACTTGTAGTATTCGGTGTATGGTTCCTTGATTATGTATTAAGAATAGACGACCCCGTAGGTGCTGTAGCAGTTCACTGTATGAACGGTATCTGGGGAACAATCGCTGTAGGTTTGTTTGCTACTCCTTCGGCTCCCGGTTATTCAATCGCGGATGCAAACGGTGTTCAGATGGCAGGTTTGTTCTACGGCGGCGGATTTAAACTTTT
>CAMYYF010000167.1:0-3821 GCA_947303375.1 uncultured Lachnospiraceae bacterium | reverse complement strand
TTCGGTTCCATCGTGTCGAAGTTCCAGGTGTGGAACGAATCCGCTGCGCAGAATTTATAATCGGGACAGTCGGCACATTTGCCTGTTTTTCGAAAATCGTTTCTGAAATTAACGAATTTGTTTTCCCAGACATCTTTCAGGTTATCTTTTCTGATGTTTCCCTGGATAAGTTCGGGACGTCTTTCGATATCAAGGCAGCCACCGATATCGCCGTTGTACATAATGCTGGCGGTGTAAACACCTGCGTTGCAGAGGAAATACCACTGTCTTACCTCGCGCTCCATGTCAGTGCCAAGATAATGTGAACAGCCGTAGGTTACTTCCATTTTGCTCTCGAATCTTTTATCACGGATGAAATCAAACATCTTGATATATTCATCCTTTGAAAGCATCAAATCCGCATTTTCTCTCGCTCTTCCGATGGGCTCGATGTTGATTACACGCCACGAACGAACGCCGACTTTCTTGAATTCTTCGTACATCGCATCGAGTTCGCCGATGTTTTTATGATAAACGACCGTGGTAATCTGCACATGGGAAATGTTAACTTCGAGCAGATTTTTAATGCCCTCGATTGTCTTTTCATAACATCCCGGCGACTGTCTGAACCACTCGTGATTTTCTTTCAGGCCGTCGACACTTATTGATACCGTTCTTAAGCCGGTCTCGGCAAGTTTCTTTGCGGTTTCCTTATCTATGAGGGTTCCGTTTGAGGTCATGCCCCAGCCGAATCCGAGCCTGTTTGCCGCATCCATTATTTCAAAGAAATCAGGGCGAAGCAAAGGCTCGCCGCCTGTTACGCAAAGGCGCATCCTTGAAATGTCGAAATCTTTTTTAACCTGTTTTAAGGCGGTTATTATTTCGTCTTTTGTAAGCATTCCGGATACATCAATATCGCCGCATCTCGAACCGCAGTGCAAACAGTGCTCGTTGCAAAACGGGGTTATTTCCAAGAAAAGAGACCTGAGATCCGGATGGGGTCTCAGTGTCTCTTCTCTGTAATCAGCAAGCTGCTGCATATGATTGTTTTTAATTTCTGCATTCAGTCCGGAGTTGTTTTTCTTTTTCATTTTTTTCTCCAAACAGGATTTTTATTCGAACCAGTCGGGCGGTCCGTAAACCGTGGGTTCCATATTTAAATCGACATCAAAATCGTTTTCGTTTTCCTCAAACCACTCGGGAGGTCCGTAGACATCTTCGTTAAGATTAACCTCGGGATCGTACTCATCGGGATCGTTGAGCCATTCGGGAGGTCCGTATACATCTTCGTTCTGATTGATGTTCGGGTCGTAATCGTCCTCGTCAAAGGGCGGTGGTCCGTATAACGGCTCAGAGTCGTTTATCGAAGGATCGAAATCGTCGTCATCGTCAAACCATTCCGGGGGTCCGTATACGTTCGGAGTTTCGTTATCGTCCGGGTTAAATATATCGGGTCCGGGAGGTCCGTATACACCGTCATTAATGTTAACATCCGGATCAAACCATTCGGGCGGTCCGTACACTGATGGAGCCCTGTTGTTTGCCGCAAAAAATGCAACTCCGCCAATGGTTGAGCCTAAAGCACAGAGGAACAAAAGAATTATATGACCTATTCCGACGAATAAAAGAAGGATGGTCCACCAGCCGCTCTTGCCCGCATCGCGAAGTCTTCTGACCGTAAGCGGAATCCACGGAATAATCGAAAGACAAAGATATATAAATATTAATATTGCGGGAATAAGCAGAATATAATGAGCTATTGTTAAAAGAATGTAGGCATCAAGCCAATCCTGCAAAAGGAATAATCCGACAGAAAGAAGCAGACAAAAGAACGCAAAAACTCCCAGGATTGCGTGGAACAGAAAAGCAAACCAGTATTCTTTTCTGGTGCTTGTTCCGCCGTAATCAAAAATTCCTGCCCATAATCTTTTTTGTGCCGAGAAAAAATTAGCTTCTTTCTTTTCCATATTTTTCCCTCACTTTTCTTTTAGGAGCCGGGCACCCTTCGGGAGCCGGGCACCTTTGTTACTCTTCCGTCTTTTCTTCCTTCTTTACGCCCGGTACTATTGCTTCGGGGTCGATGGGATTGCCGTTCTCATCCTTGCCGTGTGTAATATTCTCGTAAATAAGCTTGAATGCATGCTCGGAAAGACCTGCGGTATTTAACTCTTTTACCTTTTCCGCAGGTACGACATCAACGATTTTTAAATAAACATCCGATCTTCTCGGAATTCTTTTCTTTACAAATTCAGTGCCGCTGATCGCGATGATAACCACGGGGCAGTTTGCCTTGGTTGCAATCTTAAAAGCGCCGTTTTTAAACTCTAAAAGAGGCTTCTGCGTTCTGTTTCTCGTTCCTTCGGGGAAGATAAACACGCTGGTCAAATCGTCTTTGATATAGCCTGCTGCCTTGTTGATTGTAACAAGTGCGTTTTTAACATGGTCTCTGTCGATAGCCATAAAACCTGATTTGTGCATCATGGCTCCGGTAAGAGGAATGTTGAAGTTTTCGGGCTTGCTGACAAAGACAAGCATATGTTTTCTGAGTGCGTAAATTACACTCATGGGATCGTAGTTTGAAAGATGGTTTGCAACAACAAGAAATCTTGTGCCCGGCGCAGGAAGTTTTTCCGCACCTTCAACATGAACATGCACATTAAGGAAAAACAGTCCGATTCTTGTGGATTCGGTAAAAATCCATTTGTAAAACTTTGAAGGCTTTGTAACTTCTTTTTTCTTGTTGATACAAAGTGACCAAAGATAAAGAACTACCCAGTAAATAACCTCCCAAAGGATGATTCCTGCTAAAAGAAGTCCTATGGCAACAAGGATATTCCAGGGCAGGGGCAGTGCGTACCATCTGCAAACGATGTATGATACTGCGGCAGAGATTATTCCAAGAAGTGTAAGTATTAAAAGCATTTTTATTATTTCCTCTTTTCAATTATACGTTTCAGGTTTGTATTTTTTATGATAAAAATTTTAGCCAAGATTAAGACCGGTTTCTTCGGGTAAGCCGAGGCGGATATTCATGCACTGGATGGCTGCGCCCGAGGCACCTTTGCCTAGGTTGTCGAAGATGGATGTTATAAGGATTCTGTCTTCGTTACCCGTGATGTAAATCTTCGCATCATCTCTTCCTGCGTAGTCGTTTGCGTGGAAGAAATTGCCGAGTTCTTCTTCTGCGCCGAAGGGCATTACTTTTATGAACTGTTCTCCTGCGTAGAATTCTTCAAACATCTTCCGGACGTCTGCGGGAGTGGCTTTCTTCGTCATAAGGTTTGTGTATACGGGGAATGTTACGATCATTCCGCAGTAATAATCATCGACTACAGGCACAAAAAGCGGTGTATTTGCAAGGCCTGCGATCTTTTTCATTTCTTTTAAGTGCTTGTGATTCTGAGAAAGAGCATACATTCTCGGAGCGTATAACTCGTTCTTTTTGTCTTCGGCTTCGTACATTGCGATGCCCTTTTTGCCTGCTCCCGAGTAGCCGGAGAGCGCGTTTACGCATACAGGGTAATCGTTTGCGATGTATCCCTTATTTACCATGGGGTAAACATCCATTATAAAGCCTGATGCATAGCAGCCGGGAACTGCGATTCGATTGCCCGTGCGGATTTTCTCCCTGAATGTGCTTCCGAGTTCGGGAAGACCGTATGCCCAGCCTTCGTCGGTTCTGTGAGCGGTTGAAGTATCGATGATAACCGTCTTGTCGTTATCCTTGTCAATGAGGCCTACCGCTTCAATTGCTGCCGCATCGGGAAGACAGAGGAATGTGATGTCCGATGCATTGATGAATTTGGCTCTTTCTTCGGGATCTTTTCTTTTGTCGGAATCGA
>CAMYYF010000166.1:0-3838 GCA_947303375.1 uncultured Lachnospiraceae bacterium | reverse complement strand
TTGGGGAAGCCTGTGGTGCCTGATGAGAAATAAATGGCAGCATAGTCATCATCCGTAAGCTTGATGTCAGGTCTCTGGCTGGAGCAGTTTGCAACGAGTGAATTGTAATCCTCTGCAAAGCTCGGACAGTTATCGCCCACATAGAATAAGAGTCTGTTCTTGCTGATGGATTCTGCGATTTCTTCCACACGGCCGATAAATTCGGGACCGAATACAAGAATATCAACCTCTGCAAGATTAAGACAGTATTCGATTTCATCAGGAGCATATCTAAAGTTAAGTGGTACTGCAATAGCTCCTGTTTTTAAAATACCGAAGTAAATGGGAAGCCACTCAAGGCAGTTCATCAAAAGAATTGCAACCTTGTCTTCTTTCTTGACTCCTCTGGATATAAGCATATTTGCAAATCTGTTTGCTTTCTCCTCGAAAACATTCCAGGTAATTTCTCTTCTGTAATGTGTAACGGGATTAGGTTCAATCAGTTCGTATTCCTTCCATGTCACACGTCTGACTTCTTTTATTTCAGGATTGATTTCAACGAGACATACGTCCGAGCCGTACTGTTCGCTGTTTCTGTCCAGTAATTCTGTAATAGGCATAAAAATTCTCCTTAATACTTTCATTTTTCGCGACAGTCTATATTATGCCACTTTAAAGCACGAAAGTAAAGAGTTTTATGAATATGAATAAAAAAAAGCCCTTCTATCCCTGAAAGACTTTTTTTAGTAAACTTTGATTGTTTCGATTACAAGCATGGATTTGTAATCCACATTTGCCTTATCGATTTTTCTTCTTAAATCCATCTCATCTTTACACTTCACCGCGGCTGTGATATCCGGTGTCATGTAGAATCTTCCCAAAAGTTTCTTCTCTGCCAGATACTCGTCGGTCCGTGTATTGTGAGCAATGTAATATTCACTAGCAGCAGCCATATCGAAAATCCCCTTCCTGTAATTAATGATTAGACTTGCTTAGATGATTACCAATTCCTCCGAAACAGGCTGTAATTTATATCCGCACTTGTTACAAAATGAACTGTCGTACGGTAATGTGTTTCCGCAGTTATCACACATTCTCAATCCCTGTGTTTTTAACTTGCGGTTGTTCCAGACTTTAGCATTATATTCAAGTTTTTTGATGGTATCTACTTTTTCCTTGTAAATCTCATCGATACCTTCATTGTCTTTATTTGATTCGTAGAATAGTTCTCCGAGCTGATAAACCATTCTTTTCTGGGTATCTTCCACCTGTTTTAATGAAGCTTCAATCGATTTAACTTCGGCGGAAGTATTATCCTTTTTAGCTCCAAATGCCATATTTCATTCCCCCTGGTCACTTTCTTATAATAATTATAACTCTTGATAAAAGAAAGTCAATTATGACGTTGACATAAAATGTAAACAAATTGTAACTTCCCTGTTAATTTACAGGGAAGCTACAATCCGTATCGGTTTTATTAGAAAAATACTATGCTTCAGCCTTTGCTTCTTTCTTTTCTTTGCCAAAAATTGCCTTTAATACAAAGAGCATTCCGATGGTAAGCACAACGCCTATTAAGAGGCTTAATACTACATTAAGTACGAAGTTTGTAACAAACAACTGAATCAAACCTGCAACAATATATGTAACAAATGATACAGCTGCAACCGAAAGTGCGTAAGGAAGCTGTGATGATACATGGTTTACATGCTGAATCTGTGCGCCTGCCGAAGCCATAATTGTTGTATCCGAAATAGGTGAGCAGTGATCGCCGCATACAGCACCTGCAAGACAAGCAGAGATACCGATGATAAAGAGTGTACTTTCGGGCGGGAACAAAGCAGTTACAATCGGAATCAGAATACCGAATGTACCCCATGAAGTACCCGTTGCAAATGCAAGGAAGCATGCAACTATGAAGATAACTGCGGGAAGGAATACATAAAGTCCGCCTGCAGCACCTTCCATAAGGCCGCTTACAAATACATCTGCGCCGAGTGCACCGGTCATATTCTTAAGAGATACGGCAAGTGTAAGGATTAACATTGCGGGAACCATTGCCTTAAATCCCTTAGGAAGACATTCCATAGCATCCTTGAATTTGATTACTCTTCTTAAAAGCAGATAAGCAACAATAATTACAAGGGCAATAACGGCACCCCAAGGAAGTCCGATGGTTGAGTCCGTATCTGCGAAAGCATTGATAAAGTTAAATGCATTATCGGGAGCATCTTCACCTAAAAATGCAACAGGGCCCCAGAAACCGCCGATGTAAATCATACCGACTACGCAGGTAATAATAAGAACTGATACGGGAAGAATAAGATCTATAACTTTACCCTTCGAATTGGATTTTTCTTCATCCTTCTTGTCAAGTCCTCCGATATTTCCTTTTAAGGCTTCTTCCTCATATTTTTTCATGGGACCGAAATCGAATTTAAGAAGTACAAGTCCGATGATGAAAATAAATGTAAGAAGTGAATAATAGTTAAAGAAAATAGCCTTGCAGAAAAGCTGAATACCGTTAATTCCCGTATTCATATCTTTTGCTACGCTGGAAACTGCCGCAGCCCATGAAGAAATGGGTGCAATCATACAAATAGGAGCCGCTGTGGCATCAATCAGATACGACAACTTGGCTCTTGAAATCTTCTTGGAATCGGTAATCGGTCTCATAACCGAGCCGACTGTAAGACAGTTAAAATAATCATCGACGAAAATCAAAACACCGAGTACAAAAGTTGCAATCTGTGCACCGACTCTTGTCTTAATATTCTTCTCTGCCCATCTTCCGAATGCTTCGGAACCGCCTGACATATTAATAAGCGCTACAATAATTCCCAAGAGAATAAGGAATAAGAAAATACCTGCATTATCAATAATAGCCTGAAGAAGGCCTTTGTTCATAATGGTATTGATAGTTTCTACAGGATGAAAATAGCTCTTAAGACCTGCAGCAAAGCCTTCATTAATCATACAAGCGACCATTGCGACAGGATCAAATCCCGACACAAATAAAGCACCGATAATAATGCCGACAAAAAGTGATGAATAAGCTTCTTTGGTGATAAGCGCCAAGACAATGGCTACCACGGGCGGAATAAGCGCCCAAAATTTACCGTACATTTCATAACCTCCCTAAATATCCGATTTTTGTTTACCGGAAGAAGTGTCCCCTCGACACTTTTTTGCTTGCCAATCTTTATTATATAATAAAATAATAAATATAAAAAGAACTAATTCTCCTTAATTTGCATAACTTTTATAACAAGTTCTCTCGTTCTTTCAACGCTTGCAAGATCAAGTTTTTCTCTCGTGGTATGAATATTTAATATATTGGGGCCGACAGATACGGCATCAAGTTCTTTTTTCTTTTCAATCAGTATTCCACACTCCAAACCTGCGTGAACGCCTGTAACTACGGGGTTTTGACCGTATTGGTCATTATAACATTCAACAAATCTTTTAGTAAGTTTCGAGTCAGGATTAAACTCCCAGCCGGGATAATCTCCTGTTAATGCAAGCTTGCAGCCCTTCTTCGCTAATGTGGTTCCGAGTCTTTCTTTTAAATCTTCTTTTTCTTTGGCAACGGAACTTCTAAGGCAAAAATCAAGTTTAAATCCTTCGTCATCGAGTCTCATGACACCCAAATTAAGACTGGTTTCAACCATGTCAATGCCGGAACACATTTTGACGACTCCGTCGGGAATCTCAGTTAATATTTCCGCAATCACTTCTGTTTTGTCTATACATAAAGTATCATTTGAAGACTCTTCGGTCACCGGTGTTATGACGATTCTTATTTCATCCTCGATACCTTTAAACTCTTCGTTTATTTTTTTGTCAAAATCGTTGATTA
>CAMYYF010000165.1:0-3859 GCA_947303375.1 uncultured Lachnospiraceae bacterium | reverse complement strand
GGACGAAGCGAGAGTGTAAGAGCAATCTTCGGTGCCGACAAGGTTAACGGCGGCAACGTTAAAATAAAGGGCGAAGACGTAAAGATTACAAAACCCATTGATGCCATGAAGCACGGTATCGGTTATCTGGCAGAAGACAGAAAGAGAGACGGTATTATTGCGGAGCTTTCCGTTCGTGAGAATATCATTCTTGCTCTCCAGGTAATGAAGGGATTCTTTAAGCCCATTTCCAGAAGCGAAGCGGAAGCATTTGCGGATGAATACATTAAAGTTCTTAACATAAAAACAGCCAGCAGGGAAACTCCCGTAGGTTCGTTAAGCGGCGGTAACCAGCAGAAGGTTATTTTAGCGAGATGGCTTTTAACCCATCCCGATTATCTTATACTGGATGAACCTACCAGAGGTATTGACGTAGGTACCAAACTTGAAATCCAGAAACTGGTTCTTAAACTGGCTGAGGACGGAGTAAGCGTTACATTTATTTCATCCGAAGTAGAAGAGATGCTTCGTACATGTTCGCGTCTTATTGTTATGAGAGACAGACATATCGTCGGAGAATTAACAGGCTCCGATTTAAATCAGGCTCAGGTTATGAAGACCATAGCCGGAGGGGAGGCTGTAAATGAAGGATAACTTCAGAAGATTTTTTAAGGGCGGAATCGGCCAGCTTACAATTCCCATTATCGCCATTCTCTTTTTGGTAGGTTTTAACCTGGTCAGAGATCCGTCATTCTTCTCAATTGAGATTACACAGAACAACAACGGAAACATGGTACTTGCAGGCAACCTGATCAGTATTATAAACGGCGCAAGCGAACTGGCTGTTCTTGCAATGGGCATGACCCTTGTTACCGCAGCCTGCGGCGGACAGGATATCAGTGTCGGTGCAGCAGCAGCCATAGCCGGCAGTGCCTTTGTAAAAATACTTAAAATATCTCCCAATATTACGGGAGTAACCGTTGCTGCAGCATTTCTTTTCGCATGTGTGGTTGCAATGATATTCGGTGCATTTAACGGAACTCTTGTATCGGTGTTTAAGATACAACCGATGATAGCGACGCTGATTTTGTACACGTGCGGACGTTCGATAGCATACTGGATTAACGGCGGTGCAACACCTACGGTTTCAAGCCCGATTATTACCGCAATAGGCGGATTTATTCCGGGCATTCCGGTTCCCACACCGGTGCTTATCGTTATCACAGTAGCAATCATTTTCGTACTTGTATTCCACTTTACCTCACTTGAACTCTTTACACAGTCGGTAGGTATCAACGGAAGCGCTGCACGTCTTAACGGTATCAATTCAACATTCATAAAACTTTTGTCTTTTATCATTTTAGGACTTTGCGTGGCAGTTGCAGGTACCATCGGTGTCAGCCGTCTCGGCCTTATCAACCACGAGACACTTTTGCTTGATATCGAAATGGATGCCATCCTTGCGGTTGCCATCGGCGGTAACAACTTAGGCGGAGGTAAGTTTAAGATAAGCGGAAGTATTATCGGTGCTTATGTTATTCAGATGCTTACCATTACTCTTTATGCAATGAAGGTTCCTTCAACGGATGTAAAAGCTTACAAGGCTATAGTTATCATCCTCCTCGTTGTAATCGGATCTCCGGTTATTAAGAGTAAATTCCAAAAGACTGTGTCCAGGGTAAAAAGCAATAAACAAAGAGTATCAATGAAAGGAGCGGAATAATTATGAGAGATAACAGCAAATTTCGCAGAGAACCGCTTACAGATACTCAGCTTTTAATGACGATTACAATCTGTATATTCGTTGCAATGTACCTGCTTGCAATGGCAATCCTTCAAGGCGGTTTCCTTCATGCTCAGCAGATTTTCGATATGCTTAACGACAATGCGAGTCTTATTATCGTATCCTGCGGTCTGACAATCGTAATGATCGGCGGCGGTATCGATATTAGCGTAGGTGCTGTAACGTCACTGGTTGTAATGAGCTGCATAATTTATTTAAACAACGGCGGAAATATATTTGTATCAATCCTTCTTGCACTCGGTATCGGAGTTGCTTTCGGACTGGTTCACGGATTCCTTGTAAGCTATCTGGAAATACAGCCCTTCATAGTAACGCTTGCCGGTATGTTTTTCGCAAGAGGCTTTACGACAATACTTTCGGTTAATCCTCAGAAGATTGACCATGAAGGTTTTGCTAAACTTCGTGATGTAAAAATAGAGATACCCTGGCTCGGTTATGTTGCCAAGAACGGTAATAAAGTTCCGGCCCGTATAGAGCTCGGCGTAGTAGTTGCATTTGTATGCGTATTACTGATTTTCGTATTACTCAAATACTTCAAACTCGGCCGTAACTTCTATGCGATGGGCGGTAACCAGCAGAGTGCTTTGATGCTTGGTATCAACGTAAAAAGAACCCGCTTTATAAGCTATGTTTTAAGCGGACTCTTAAGCGGTGTTTCGGGATTTGTATTTATGATGCATACGGGTGCCGGAAATGCAACGAATGCTGCAGGTATGGAAATGAATGCGATTGCATCTTCGATTATCGGAGGCACGCTTCTTACCGGCGGTGTAGGAAATGTTGTAGGTACTCTTTTCGGAACCCTTACACTTACAACTATTAAAAAGATAGTTGTTTCCAGCGGACTTAACGATCCCTGGTGGCAGAGTATTACCACCGGCGGAATGTTGTGCTTCTTTATCCTCCTGCAGAGTGTGGTACTTGCAAGGAGAGCAAAGAAGAGGTCATAAGTTTTTCAAATTTTCATTTCCTCAATACTCCACCCTAATAAGGCAAAGGGCATTGGCCGGGGCGCAAGCTCCGGCTTTTGCTCGCTCTTTTGCTTCTATCAAAGCAGGGATTGACGAGGCTTCACGTTTTCCTTCTCCGACTTCCAGGAGAGTACCGGTCATGATTCTTACCATGTGCTGTAAGAAGCCTGAACCGTGATATGTAAATGTTAGGTAATCACCGTTTTTCTCTATTATTATCGAATCCACTTTTCTGACGGTGGATTTTTTCATTTTGGGATTTGAACAAAAAGAAGCGTAATCATGTTCGCCCATCAGATATTTTGCCGCTTTTCTCATTTCTTCGATATCGGGTTTATAATCAAGCGAATAAACATATTTTCTGTCAAATACGGGTTTTGTATCACCAATGTAGCATGTGTATCTGTAGGTCTTACCGACTGCATTGTATCTTGCGTGGAATCTGTCGCTTGCAATCACGCATGAATCAACGCAGATATTGTCGGGGAGATATCTGTTTAAATAATCTCTTACGGCCTCGGGCTTCTCGTCCGTTTTAAGATGTGCATTGCACACATAACCTCTTGCGCTTACGCCCGCATCGGTACGGCCGCACCCAATCACTTCCACGTCTTCGTTCAGCATTCTTGAAAGAACGCTTTCCATCTTTCCCTGGATTGTTTCCTCGACTTTGGGCTGATGCTCCCAGCCGTAATATTTCGTTCCGTCATATGTAAGAATAAATTTGAAATTTGGCATTTTTACGGTCCTTTTATGATTTCTTTTATGAGCGTTCATTTAGAGTATATACGAGAATGAAGGGCACTAGCAAGAAAAAGTATCGCTCATAAAAGAAAAAAGACCCGAAATGAGACGCAAAAAAAGCAGGATTTTTGATGGACAAATGAGGCTTAAATAATCCGTGTTTTTCTTGACATTCGGCCTTAAAAAATATATGATATAAGAGATTAGGTTTATGCTTGTGGGAGGGCATTTTAATGGCAAAATATGAATGTAAAATATGTGGTTATGTTTTTGACGAACAGCAGGCCGGTGAGACCTTTGATAATTTATACAGTTGTCCCATATGTGATGCTGACAAATCCGCTTTCGAATTAATCGAAGC
>CAMYYF010000164.1:0-3863 GCA_947303375.1 uncultured Lachnospiraceae bacterium | reverse complement strand
CCGGGTTCGGGTCCTACCTTGTTGAAGAATTTGCCCAATCGAAATTCCGATGAAGAAGGATCTGCATTGGTTACGCTTTTATAGATGGTTTTACCGTTGTCACCCAATCTGATAGTATAATCAGCCTTAAAATAAAGCGTTCCATCCTTGTTGGTTACAGCTAAATCAATTGTGGCATATCCGGAAGATTTAAGAATATCGCCGCTTCGTGTTCCAGCGCCTTCTTCTGTAATCTTATAATAATAATGATTTGTTTTTCCTTTCTCTACATAATACGGAGAAGTTGCGTATTCCGTACCCGAATGGAATGCAATTGAAGGGAAGGTTACCTTTCCCGTAGCTGCATTTGATGCATTCTTGTTATGGTCTTTGTTATCTGCTTCTTCGGAATAGGTATTATCTTTCATTCTTTTTAAAGAGAATGAATAATCACCTGCTTTACTGCTTATTGTAGTATCTGCAACAGTATTAATTCCGTTCCATTCTTTTGTAAATGCTTTATCCAGTGCAAAATGAATCTCTCCTACCTTATCGGTAGTAATCTCCTGGCTGCCTCCTCTATATATATAATGCCACTCTTTATTGCTTGTTATGGTGTCTGCTACCAGCCAGCCGGCACAGCTTCCCTGATATATTTCCACTTTTTTGCAATTGGGTGCCAAAAATACGCCTGCGGTCGTATTTAATTTTACTTCCGGATTGTCGGTAATATTCCAAATAATTTTTTGACAGATTTCTTTATCAACGTTCGTTGCTGTCTGATTGCCTGTTCCCTCTTGTCCTTGCCATGGAGTTTCCGAAGTAATCTTAACAAACTTTCCGTTCTTTTGTTTAACATGTACCTCGAACTTATTAAAAGTAATAGAATTATTTCCGGTATAATTGAAAACTATCACTGTAGAAGAATTCTTCTTTATCTTAAGACCGCTCGCTTCAGATATCGACTTCTTAAGTTTAGAATCAATATTGATATATACCGTCTTACCATCAAAACTGTCGCCGCTTAAGTCAAGATATCCATCCTTCATATAGCTTTTATAATCTATGGCTTTTTTATCCTTTAAAGTTTCCGACTGTTTTTTAGTCTCATTTATCTTGTCCTTTACCCATTTGGAGACATCTTTAGTACTGACCTGAACCGTGGGATTATTATCAAAGAAACTCGTATCAAAAACAAAATGCGTGGATTTGTTGTTGTTTTTTGAATACTTTTGTTTGATAAATTCATCATATAAACTCTGGCTTAATTCAAATTTAAATGTTCCGGCCGTTGTTGTTCCGAATCTCATTTTATTTGTGATATTGCCGACAACGATATGAGCCGTACTATCTTTTGTAAGGAAATCCACATCATTATTTTTGCCGTCGCGATCATCGGTAGTCTTATTAGTAAATGTTCCGACCGCCAAAGTGGACTCCATATGCTCATTTTGTGTGAAAGTATTCGCAAAAACACCAAAATCAACCATATCATCAAGGATATTGCTGTAGTTAACTGCACTTGCAGCATCGTAATCAGGTGCTTCTTCAGCTCTTACAATCATTCCCGATGCTCCAAAAACCGAAGGGATCAATAACGCTACGGTAAGAGCAAATGTTGCGATTCTTTGTAGTAAAATATTCTGTCTCATTTTACTCACCAGCTTTCTCTAGTAATATATTGTTTGGTTTATCCCTAATCCTCAATTTTTAATCCGACTGCAACTACCCTGGTTCTGTCTGTATTGCATGTCGAAAGAATCATTAACTCATCTTCGTCGGTAATATCCACTTCATTAAAATACGCTTTCTCATCATTATAGTCTTTCAGAGCCTGCATAATTTTTGTCGGTTCATCACCTTTGAATCCTTCAAAAACAAAATCTCCGTCATCGTTCATTTTGAAATCATCTTTCAGAAGGTGTTCGTCCGAATAATGAGTAATACATATAAATCTGTATTTTCTTACCGATTCCTCGGTGTAAATATAAAAATATTCGTGTGCCTTAAAATAATCGAAATCTCTGTACATTCTGTGAAGACTGCCAAACATGGTCCCGTTGTGCATATTATGTCCATAAATTGTACACACTTTATCATTTAAGCACGGGTTGGCATATTTTTCAAGGCTTATACACCCCGGATATCCTTTTTTTTGGTCAAAATTATGCTTCAGATAATAATCATCGCTTCCTTCTTTTTGTAAGATCGGATAATCTATGACTGTATCGGGTATGTATATGTACCCAACAACATCCGGATTTAGTTCTTTATATTTCTTTAAATCCGGTACTCTTTTCAGGTTTTCATCTGTAATTATTTCATGTTCATTCTCATCGGAAATATTTGAATCGACCAAAGCAGTATCGGTTATCCAGGATTCTTTTTTTATTTCTTCGTACATATCCTGCTGCCTCGAATTGTTGGTCCTGTATCCTATTAAATACAAAACAAATAAAAGGATTGTTACCAATCCCAATGCAAAGAATATAATTAAACCCGGATACTTTTTTAAAAAATCTCTCATAAAATAAATATTTTTCCCATAACCAAACAAACAGACTGTAAAAATACAGTCTGCTTATACTTCTAATTTCTCTATGTCGGCTCCGAGATTTCTTAGTTTTTTGTCAAAATTCTCGTAGCCTCTTTCAATATATTCTATTCCGTCAATTTCGGATACTCCTTTGGCGGCTAGCGCGGCCAATACAAGCGCGGCTCCCGCCCTTAAATCGGGCGAAGTCATGTTGGCGCCCTGATAATATTCCACACCGTCGATATAGGCAGTCGTGCTTTCGTCTACCACGATGTTGCAGCCCATCTTTTTAAGTTCGTTGACATACATGAATCTGTTGTCAAAGATGGATTCAACCACGGTGGAACATCCGTCGGCCAGACCCAGTGCAACCGATATCTGAGGCTGCATATCCGTGGGAAATCCGGGATAAGGAAGTGTCTTAACCTGTGTCCTCTTAAGCTTGTCCTTTGGACCTATGACTCTTACCCAGTCATCGGATTCTTCTATCTTACAGCCGATTTCACGAAGTTTCGATGAAATACTGTCAAGGTGGGTAGGGATAACGTTGTTAACCACGATATCACCGTGCGTAATGGCTGCTGCCATCATAAAAGTACCTGCTTCAATCTGGTCGGGTATAACCGCATATGTACCGCCGCGAAGAGCAGGCACACCGTTAATTCTTATCTTGTCTGTACCGGCACCGGTAATATGTCCGCCGATACCGTTTATAAAGTTTGCCACATCAACGACATGGGGTTCCTTTGCGGCACCTTCGATAACAGTTTTGCCGGGTGTAAGTACAGCCGCAAGCATAATGTTAATCGTAGCTCCGACGGAAACCTTATCCATGTACATTCTGGTTCCGCTTAAAGGGCCCTCGGTACCGTCCACAACTATTTCTGTAGCTGTAATCTTTACATCAGCACCTAAGGCTTCAAAGCCTTTTTCATGCATATCAAGTCCTCTTCCGCCGATGTTGCATCCGCCGGGAAGCGGAACTCTGGCCTGTCTGTAACGACCGAGAAGAGCACCCGCAAAATAGTATGAAGCGCGTATCTTCTTGATGTTGGGATTGTCAACCACATACTTGTCAATGGTCGAAGTATTAATCTTTAAGGTGTTGTCGTCAATATACTCAACTTTTGCACCAAGATTAACGAGAGTTTCAACCATGATGATTGTGTCGTTGACTTTCGGAACATTCTCTAATGTAATTGTCTCATCCGTAAGAATCGTAGCAGCCAGGATCGGGAGCGCAGCATTTTTGGCGCCGCTTATATCTACCGTTCCCTTAAGAGCTTCTCCTCCTCTTATTCTGTAGATTTCCATATATTTCCTCTGTATCGGAGCCAGACACGCCTTC
>CAMYYF010000163.1:0-3870 GCA_947303375.1 uncultured Lachnospiraceae bacterium | reverse complement strand
TTTTAACCGTGACGGGTGTTGCTGTTGTAAGAAAAGGAATCGGCGTAAAAGAAACTGAAGTAAAAGAAGCATTCTTTGACAGTATAAAATCCGGCTGGAAAATTTTACGCGAAACCAAAGGACTCCTCGCCCTTGTCTCTTTGTCTTCCGTAATCACACTTTTCATGGGAATGTTTCAGACACTTGTAAAACCGCTCATCCTTTCATTTCAGGATGAGAAAACGCTTGGAATCGCGGAAACAGTCTGTGCCTGCGGAATGCTTGTAAGCGGAGTAATACTCGGAATCAAAGGAATTAAGAAAAACTATGTGACATACCTCGCCCTTTCACTGTCACTGTCCGGATTGTGCATGTTCGGCTTCGGTCTTTTTGAAAATATAATTCCCGTATGCATATTCGGTTTTCTCTTCTTTTTGGTACTTCCGGTTGCAAGCAACTGCATGGACTATCTGGCAAGAACCAACATACCTGCCGACAAGCAGGGAAGAGTCTGGGGCTTAATCGGTTTTATATCCCAGCTCGGATATGTGGTATCTTACGCCGTATCGGGAGTAATGGCTGATGCTCTCGGCAAAATCGGAAACCGCGGAGTCGGAAGAGGTTCGGCACTTTTAATCATAATCTCCGGACTTTGCCTCACGGTTTTTTCTTTAGGCATTTTCTTCCGCAAAAATATCAAATCACTTGAACACAAGGAGGTAATATATGAAATCGGATAATAAAGATTATAAATACAGACCCGTTCTCTTTTTCGCACTTGCATACCTTTTCACATGGATTTTCTGGATCCCCGCAATCTTCGTCAGTGAAAATTTCGGCGCAGTGTTAATGTTAATCGGACTTCTTGCTCCCGCAGTAGTATCCACGGTATTTGTGCTCGCATCGGGTTCTCCCGCTCTTAAAAGAGACTTAAAGCTTAAATTAATCGGCTTTTATAAGGTTAAATGGCTAAATGTCCTCTTTGCAATTTTTGTTTTCGCGGGAATCGTCGCTGCATCAATCTTACTTTCACTTTTATTCGGACAGTCCTTAAATCAGTTTTCTTTTACGAGCGACTTCTCTTTTACGGGCGTCGGAATCGCCGGAGCGTTCGTTTCGGTAACTGTTGCAGCCATCATCGAGGAAGTCGGCTGGAAAGGATACTGCGAAGATTCAATCGGACAGTATATGAACTGGTTCTGGGAGTCGATGATTTTCGGATTACTCTGGGGAATGTGGCACCTTCCGCTTATTTTCATCAAAGGAACTTACCAGGCAACACTCATGGTTAATCCTTTGTTCGTAATAAACTTCTTTGTCAGCGCAATCCCGATGGGCTTTATCATCACATGGGTTTATCTGACAAGCGGCCGTTCAATCCTCGCCTGCATGATTTATCACCTGGTAATTAATTTCCTGCAGGAAAAAATAGCAATGACACCCGAGACCAAATGCGTTGAAACCATCGTGGTAATCATTGTTTCAATAATCATTGTAATTGCAAACAGGGATATGTTCTTTGAAAAGAGACATGTCGGAAGATTGTTGGACGACATCGATGAAAGAAATAAAAAATTATCTCCAAAGTTAGAGTGTGCCGAATAATTTATTGATCATAAAAGAGGGGCGCCGGGAAACCGGCCCCCCTTTCATTTTATACTGAAGCATCCTTTTTCTTTTTTCCAAAATTCTTTGAAAAATTATATATTCCGCTCGAGCAGAGAAGAATAAATATCGGAACAAAATTGTAAAGATATCTCGCTCTCGCCTCAAAAAGCATAATAAACAGAGTTATTCCAACTATTGATAAAAGAGATGTAAAACTCATAAAATCAACTGTCTTCTCTTTAAAAAGCCTTATCGAAAAAGATACGCTACTAATGAGGAAGCCGAGAAGAATCCATATCCATATGAATTGACTGTAAGTGTTGAAAACCAGTTCTCTCTCGCCGCCGTTCCAGTAAAACGATCGTAATACTTCTCTGAAACTCTCGGACGAAATATCAGGATAGTCTCCATATTTTACACCGCCTTCGCCCCTCCATGTGAATGTTCCGTCGTTATATGTCATAACAAGTTTTTTCAGATAAAACAAAACACTTTTTACGAAGCCACGCTCATCAATTATTTCTTTTGCAAGTTCAAGTTCTTTTTGACTGCGCTCTGCCTTCGGGCTGAACTGATATTGTCCGATAAGCGAAAATGCATCCGAATTGTAAGCCCCGGTCGTCTCCTCGATAAGTCCCATATAAAAATAATGCTGCCAGGACACCGAAAGATTATCAAGAAGTTCGGCTCCCGTATCTTTATATGTTACCGTCTTCATGCCGAAATATAACGGAATCACGGATAAAACAAGTGCTGCTACGATTGCCATTCTCTTTATGCTTTCTCTTTTCAAAAAAACTATTCTTATTATTTCCGAAAGAACAATACTTATAAGCACGATGATTACTGTGATTTTTATGAGACTTCCGACTGCGATTAAAAAACATGCGGCAAATAATACTACGTATTTGACATTCTTTTTCATCTCAAGATACAGGAAATAAAGACAGAGCCCGAGAATCGGAAAAAGAATCGAAAATGTGTCTGTATACGGAATAATGCTCCAGGGAGAAATCCCGATTAATGCCAGATAAAGAATTGTTGAAAGTACTACCGGAAAAATCTTCTTAGTCGAAATATAAGAAGTAATTCCCAGGACGATTCCCGTGAGCGATTCCAGCGCGCAAAGAATCTGAATCCAGAAAAACTCCGAATAATACGGATAGCCCTGAAATCTTTTGATAAAATCTAAACTTCTGTAAAGAATCCAGGCCATCGGAATATTGTTCGGATATGCCGAGTAATACACCTCGGATCCTATCTTTCCTCCGTCAAAAAGAGAATATGCTGTTCCCTGTACACAGGACGGATCCCATCCTGTATAAAATGCGATTTTTTTGCTGATTTTTATATTGATTACATACCATGCGGCATATATCAAAACCAAAATGATTGTGGTGATGATTAATACTCTTTTCGAATCATCCGAAGATGAATTCTTTTTTTTCAAAAATATAATCGGAGCAGCCAAACCGGACATTACAACCAAAGCTGTCAAAAACAAAACAAAATTCGGAATCATCAAAGGAAGTTTGCATGCGACGTTTACGTCCCATTTATCTCCGCCGATTACCAACGAGAAAAAAATAATCATTCCAAAAGCGACAACCATAACGGATGCCGCCTTTAAAACATTCAATACTATTTTTTCAGTTTTTGTTTTATTGCTCATAAAAATTCCTGCCTAAATTTCTGCCTTATCCTTTATTTTAATACTTTCGAAAACGGATTTACATAGATTTATGATTCCTCCGACGATTAAATTCGAATACATTCTCCGAGCGAAAACGAATAAATCATAATCTCTGCCACGGGTTTCTTTTCCAGTCTCGAAAGTGCTTCGCTGTAATAGTCAAGCTGAGTCTTGTATCTTTTGACAAGTTCATCCGCAGTATCCACCCTGTCTGTTTTGTAATCCATCAGAATAAGTTTGCCGTCCTCTTCGAAATAGACGTCGATTACGCCCTGAACCAGCACCTTTTCGTTCTCGGGGAACTCTTCGTTCACTTCATTTGCAGGGACTGATAAAACAAACGGCTGCTCAAGATAAAGCTTATCGTTCTTTGCCGCCACGCTCATGCGCTTCGAAAGATCGGTATCAAGGAATTTTAAAATCTTATCTTCGTTTACAAGAGCATCGTCCTCTTCGAAGATAAATAGATTATCCTTCATCTTCTGCCTGTGCGCTCTTAAGTTTGCAACGATATCACCCTCGTAAATATGCTCAAAGTCCATGAGTTCCATGACTCTGTGATATGCGCTGCCTCGCGCAGCACCGCCGTT
>CAMYYF010000162.1:0-3898 GCA_947303375.1 uncultured Lachnospiraceae bacterium | reverse complement strand
AAGAGTACATCCGACGAGTGTTAAGCTCATTGTAACTGCTGCCGCTACTGCAAAAATCTTTTTCTTAATCATATTTTCCTCTCCTGTTTATTCTCCTGCGCTTAAGCCGGCTCTTCTGCCTGATGCAAAAGCAAAATGGAGATTGTATCCGCCGCACTTTCCGTCAACATCGAGCACTTCTCCCGCGAAGAAAAGACCCGGGCATATTTTCGAAGCCATGTTTTCATCGACCTCGTCGATGCTTACACCGCCCTTTGTAACCTGCGCATTGCTGAATGAATCGTGGCCGGAAATTTTGATTTTATAATTTTTTATGCTGTTCGTGAAATGGGAAATAAGATCTTTTCCCGTTGCACCGTTAGCTTCTGATACGATTTTTTTATAAATAAGACTGGCTGTTTTTTCTCCTAAAATATTAACCAGAAGATTTCTCCAGTCATTGTTTTTCTGCATCAGTTTTTCGATGTAATATTCCATGCTCTCTCTGGCCATTTCCGGCATAAAATCCACAATCACGTTGCAGTTTAAACCGTCCTCGAGAGGCTTGGATAAATATCTGCTTAAATTGTAAATGCAGATTCCCGAGAGTCCGTTTTCGGTAAACTGAAGCTCGCCCTCTTCCGAAGAAACCATCTCTCCTTCAACCACCGCAGAAACCTTTGCTTTAAATCTGACTCCTGCCATTTCTTTTACGGCCTTATCTTCCGTGAAAAGTCTGGTGAGCACGGGATATGTAAAAGTTACGTTATGGCCTAATGCTCTTGCAAGTCTGTAACCTCCGCCGTCTGAGCCTGTCGAAGGATAAGCTTTTCCGCCGGTAGCGATAATCAGTTTCTTACATTCAATCTTTCCGCCGTCTTCGAACTTTAAGATAAAGTGTGGTAAATCTTTATCGGCTAGCGGTTTTGCCTGCGCATTTTCGTCGATTTTTTTGCCCGGACGGTATTCTGCCGATGTAACCTTTTTGCCTGTTAATACTTCAACCTTTTTTTCTGCAAGCATCTCCGAAAGCACGTTTTTAACCGTTTCTGCTCTCTCGCTTCTCGGATATTTGCAGTTGTTCTTTCCGTACGTTGGCATTCCGCGGTCCATAAAAAACTCTTCGAGTTTTTCGGAATCAAACTCTTCGATAATCTTCGAATACGGATGATCTTTGCCGAAGTTATAGTACTCGCTTTTTAAATCGGAATTGGAATAATTGCACTTTCCGTTTCCTGTTAAAAGAAGCTTCTTCAGCACATCGTCATTTCGCTCGATTAAAGTTACTTTTTTATTGTCTTTCGCTGCAAAAAAGCAGGCAAAAACACCGGCGGGACCACCGCCGATAACACAAATATCAGTCATTTCACCCTCAATATATATACGATTTCTTCCCCTTCTTTTATGGGGTTTATACCTCGTATCCCGCTTCCTTAACGGCAGCCTTTAACACATCTTCGCCGACACTTCCGTCGGTTTCGACGCTGACATTCTTTTTCTCCAAATCGGCTTCGGCGGATATTACTCCGCTTACTGCCTTAAGTGTATCTTCAACTCTCTTTTTGCAGTGAGCACACATCATTCCGTTAACGGCAAAAGTAATCATTTCTTTTTCCACGCTTTCTGTTTTGGGCAAATCACATTCGCAACCTATTCCATTATAATTCTTATCGCCGTTTTTTGATATATTTTCTTTCAAATCATTTGTATTTACGCTCAAATTTTTTTCAAGATTCACGCCCATGAGTCTTAATGCGTTAAGACATACGCAGATACTGCTTAAGCTCATGCAGGCCGCGCCGATCATCGGGTTTAATTTAAGCCCGATTAAAGGCTGCATTACGCCTGCTGCCACGGGTATCATCAGGACATTATAAAAGAATGCCCAGAAGAGATTTTCCTTGATGTTAAGTATCGTTTTCTTCGAAAGTCTGATGGCGCGAATTACGTCTAAAAGATCGCTGTGCATTAAAACAACGTCGGCGCATTCAATCGCAATATCCTTGCCTGCTCCCATTGCCATTCCGACTTCTGCCGTGGCAAGTGCGGGTGCGTCGTTTATGCCATCGCCAACCATTAATATCTTTTTGCCTTCGCTTTGAAGTTCTTTTACTACCCTCGCCTTATCCTCGGGTTTAAGTTCGTATCTGACTGACGAAACGCCTGCTTCTTCGGCGATTTTTAATGCCTTTTCTTTTTTATCGCCTGTTAACATTACGGTTTCAAGGCCCATTTCTTTTAGGAGCTTCATCGCAAGGGGCGATGTTTCCCTGACTTCGTCCATGGTGACGCAGCCTTCCACGGATACTATTCCCTTGGTAATCGTTCCTGTCTTGTCGAATACTACCGTATTGGTGCTTTTTAGTCTCTCGAGACTTTCTGCACTCTTAAAAAGAATACCTTTTTTCGCGCCGATTCCCATTCCGACCGTGATTGCAACCGGAGTTGCGAGGCCGAGCGCACAGGGGCAGGAAATAACGAGTACGCAGATTCCGTTTGAGAAAGCCGTTACAAAATCTTTGGATATTATGAGCCAGACCACAAAGGTAATTATCGCAATGACGATGATTACCGGTACAAAGACAGCCGAGATTTTATCTGCCAGTCTTGCAATCGGCGCCTTGGTCGCTCCGGCTTCCTTGGTCATTTTGACAATCTTCATAAGTGTCGACTCTTCGCCAACACCTTCTGCTTTTACCCTGACGAAACCATCTTTTATCATGGTGGCGGAGATTACTTCGTCGCCGACTTCTTTTTTAACCGCTACGCTTTCGCCCGTGATTGCGGACTCGTCAAATACGGCACTTCCGAGAATAATCGTTCCGTCAACACTTGCCGCTTCGCCCTTTGAAATAAGAATAACATCGCCTTTTTTGATATCTTCCAAAGCAATGGTTTCTTCGGTTTCGTTTCCGTCTTTGTCGGTATTGATTCTGACGATTTTTTTAGGGCACATATCAAGGAGACCTTCGATGGCATCCTTTGTTTTTCTTTTAGACTTTGATTCGAGATATTTTCCGACCGAAACCAGCGTTAAAATCATACCGGCCGAATCGAAATAAAGGTTCATCGAATAGTGCTCTGCGTGTTCCAGGTTGCCTTTTTCGCAGTTTATTAAAATCATAAAAAGTCCGAAGAGGCTGTAGATGAGCGCACACGAAGAGCCGAGTGAAACCAGCACATCCATATTGGTTCCGCCCGAACGCAATGCTTTAAACGCATTGATAAAGAAATGTCTGTTGATGATAAGAACGGGTATTACCAGGATAAACTGTAAGAGCGCATTCGTGGAAATATCCCATTTGGGGCCCATGGCCAAAACCATGAGAATGATTATCAGTATAACGGATGCGATAAGACCGTAAATTTTATAGTCTTTTTCGGGTGCGGTCCTCGTTTCTTTTTTTGATTCACCGCCGATAAGTTCTGCACCGTAACCTGCTTTTCTTACGGCTTCTTCAATGGCTAAAGTATCTGTTTTATTTTCATCAAAAGAGACAAGCATCAGTTCTTCAACCAGATTGACGTTTACCTCTTCAATACCGTTTATTTTTCTGACGGCTTTTTCGACGTTGGCAACACAGTTTGCACAACTCATTCCCGTCACTTTAAAGCTTTTTTTCATGAGTTAGTCCTCCATAACAAAGTATAACCCATGCCCGGCTTATTATCAACGAAAAAAGGGACGTAAAAACGCCCCTTCTTTCGCTTATTCTTTCCCTGAAACCCGTCTGCCATAAATTTGGGGACCAAACGATACACTTCTTTCCATAAACGCATACCGCCCGTTCAGTGTGACGTTTTTGTACTTTGATTATTGTGTCTGGGAGATAACAGCACGAATGTGCAAAGCAGGCCCCGATATTTCCGGCAGGGTTGTGGGTATATATTACTATAAAAGAAAGGGTGTTTCAAGAGA
>CAMYYF010000161.1:0-3946 GCA_947303375.1 uncultured Lachnospiraceae bacterium | reverse complement strand
GATATCGACGGCATTCGCCTTGATGTGGCATATTGTCTGGATAAAGGCTTTTTAAATCGTCTTAGGGGCTTTTGTGACTCTAAAAAGGCAGATTTCTTCCTCGTAGGTGAAGTTCTTCACGGCGAATACGGCCGAATGTTAAATGAAATGGGTATTCATTCGCTGACAAATTATCAGTGCTACAAGGGAATCCATTCTGCGTTTAACTCCAACAATATGTTTGAAATTGTTCATTCACTGTTACGTCTCTTTGGTCCCGAAGACTGGTGTGTCGCAAGAGGAGCACATCTTTTAAGTTTTGCGGATAATCATGATGTGTCAAGAATCGCTACACTTATTCAAAATCCCAATCATCTTCCGCTGGTGTATGCAATGGTATTCGGAATGCCGGGAATACCCTGCGTTTACTACGGCTCCGAATGGGGAACGAAGGCTGACAAGTCACAGGGCGATCCCGCGCTTCGTGTTAGTTTTGATAAGCCTGAATGGAACGAGTTGACAGACTTTATTTCAAAGCTTGCTAACGCAAAGAAAGGCAGCGAGGCACTTAACTATGGCGGCTTCCGCTCGGTGGTACTTACCAACAGACAGTGCATATTCGAAAGAAGAAGCGAACATGAAAGAGTTCTTGTATGCATCAACTGTGATGAGAACGATTATACCGCTCATTTCGATGTCGGCTGCGGCATGGCAGTTGATTTAATAACCGGCGAGAACTTCGATTTCGGAGGCGGTACACATTTACCTGCGTACAGTGCGAAATTTCTTAAATGCGAACATTAAAATGCGCAATTAATTCACGGCAATAAAAAACGGTGCCAGGCACGCTACGCGAGCCAGGCACCGATTCTTTTTTTATGAGAATTATTAGTTGCCTAAATTGTTTGCTATATCCTGGATTGAACCAATACCGCCAAAGCAGCAAAGGAAAAGTAATATAACGATAAGAACTATAGCGATAACAAGGATAATCTTTCCAACTGAAACAGGTGTCTTGCCGTAAACCTTACCGGTCTGGCCGTTTACCATGAACTGATATACCTTGTCCTGATACTTGAATGATGAGCACCAAATAGGAAGCATCAGATATTTGTAAGTAATCTTTTCAAACTTGGTAGATACTTTTACGTCTTTTACGTGGTCAGCATTGTAATCATCTCTGATTTTATTGGTGATTTTGCTCTTAATCTTACCGGAGATTGATGCTTTTGCTTTTTCCCACGCAGCCTTAAGACCTACGGAATATCTCTCTGCTGCGAAGCCTGCAACATATTCGGGCTTGTAGGGAACATTCTTCTCTGTTTCGAAAGGCTCGAGACCTTTAAGCATTGCGCTGTCGTGACGTTCACTGCCCTGTACAAGTTCATCGTCAATGGCAAGTTTAAAGATACCTGATGTACGATGCCAGTCTGTAACTGTCTTTTCCTGTACATTACCGTCGGAATCTTTGTATCTTTCTGTTCTGTCGATACCGTATCGACCTGAATATCTTGATGTTGTATCTGTATCGAATGTCCAGTAAGGAAGATAAATTCCCGTAAAAGCATCAGGCTGTGCCGACTGCTTTGCAAGCTTGGGACAGAAGAATTTCTTGCCGATCCACTGCTTGAAGTTAGCACTTGCCTGCTCGTTTGTAATTGCGAAAGGAACTACACCGCCGGGAGCAAGTGTGTTTTCATCGGCTGCTTCCATTACCTGGTTGGAACCACAGTAAGGACATTCGCTTGCAACGTCGAGAGCATCATAAATGGTCTCTGCGCCACAACTCTTACATATAATCTGTTTTTTCTGTGCACCCCAGTCACAGTTTTCGGTCTTTTCGGCCGATTCGAAATCAAGCTCTGCCGCACTGGCTGCTTCCTGAACAATTTCCTCTTCATATCCGCAGTAAGGACATGCCATTCCGCCGATGTTGGGATCAAAATCCATTACACCGCCGCACTGAGGACATTTCTTGTCGGTTTCTTTTAGGGTCGAAGCCTGTGAAACATTAGCATTCGCATTCATTTCGTCCATATTCATATACCTCTTGTTTCATAATTTTTAGTATAACCCATACGCATAAATTATACTAAAATACAGCTAATCTATCAAGGTATTTATCTGTGGAGCCGGGCACACTTCGTGAGCCGGGCACCGGTCTACACCTTCTTTAAAAGAAGCTGTACCGTGAAACCGTCATCGTTATAATACTCCATACCGCCAAGTTGCAATTCCATATATCTTTTAACCAGATACATACCGAGTCCGTAGCCTGAGCTTTCCTTTGAATTGCTGCCTCTGAAATACTTTTGCGTGATTAGCGATAACTCGTCTTCTTTTACACCCTTGCCGCTGTCTTTTATGGTGATTCGGATAAAATCCTCTTTGCTTTCACCGTCGGATGAGAGTGCTGAGGTCTCGGAAAAACTTACTCTGATGTCGGTGCCTGCGTACTTATGCGAATTGCCGACCACGTTGTCGATTACCTGCTCCATACGAAGTCTGTCCATATAAACTATGCCGGCAGGAACTTCGTTTTCGATGATGATGTTGCCGTAGTTCTTAAGATTGACGAAGAAATCTTTTATGATTCTCGAATCGGTTTCAACGGGATTAACCGATATTTTATCGATGTCATCCAATGTGGAATGCATAACATTCGTCATTAGCGAACTGATTAAATCTGCTTTCTGTGAGATGGTTGAAACTTTTTCGAGAGTATACTCGATATCTTTCTTTTCCTCTTCATTGTTTTCAATTTCGTTTAATTTCTTGCCGGCCTTAGCCTCCAACACCTCGCAGGCAACCTTGATAACCGATATCGGTGTCTTGATATCATGGCTTAAATCCGTAACCATTTCTTTTCTGGCTATTTCGGCTTTTACTTCCCTCTTGCGGGAATCCCTGAGTTCTTCTCTCATCTGGTCGAACGCTTCGACGAAACTGCCGAAAAGATTGTTTTTTCTGATTGGAAGGGCCTCATCCAGGTTCCCCTTGGCGATTTCCACGGAGAATTTTTGCAGTTCTTTTACGGGCTTAACAAAAGAAGTGTAATAAAGGATAAGCAGGATATAACCGCTTATAAGCATTATTACCCAAAGATAAACCGAACCGCCGAAAAAACCTCTTTTAATCTTGTCGAAATTGTTTCGGTTGTCATCCCACGCAACTTTTCCGACATACTCTCCGTTAACCGTGAGATCGAGTACAAGCGCATTGTTTCTGTATAAATGCGCGAGCTCTCCGTCTTCGATTTCTTTGGCGTAGATTATGTGGCATTTATATTTGTTTTCGAGATTTTTCTCTTTTTCGCCGTTCTCCAAAGCGTCTTCAATGATATGAAGTTGTTCGTTGTAATGGACAATATCTCTCTCTTCAAAATGATTCTCGGAGTTAAAAATAATAAAAACTCCGAGAGCCAGAACCATTATGATTGTAAAGATAAAACCTATTCTGAATAATTGTTTCATCAAACGTATCCCTATTTCATCTCAAGATAATAACCGGTGCCCCAGACTGTCTTAATGAGCTTGGGCTCGTTTGGATTATCTTCAAGTTTTTCTCTTAATTTTCTGATATGTACGTTTAAAGTACTGTCCGAAAAAAATGTATCTCCCCAGACTTCGTCAAAGAGTACTTCCTTTTTTACAATCGTATTTTTATGTCTGTAAAGGCAGTCAAGAAGTGCAAATTCCTTGGCCTTTAACTGAATTCTTTTGCCGTTAAGAACAGCCGAGAGCGTTGAGGCATCGAGTGTAAGTACTTCGTTTTCTTTGCCGGCGCTTTTCTCTTCTTTTATGGTCGAATTCATCTGTCCTAGTCTTTTAAGATTTACTTTTACTTTGGCTAAAAGAACCGACAGATTGTAAGGCTTTTTTACGTAATCGTCTCCACCGCATGAAAGCGCCACGAGAACATCATCATCACTTTGACGAGCGCTTATAAAAAGAATCGGAAGCTGCAT
>CAMYYF010000160.1:0-3947 GCA_947303375.1 uncultured Lachnospiraceae bacterium | reverse complement strand
GTAGGCCATCTGATGTATTCAAGAATTTGGAACAGATTCCTTTACCATGAAGGTATTTCGCCTGTTAAAGAGCCTTTCAAAAAGCTTGTTCATCAGGGTATGATATTAGGTGAAAACGGTATTAAGATGGGTAAGAGATTCCCTGAATTCGTTGTTAACCCTTCGGATATCGTAAGAGATTACGGTGCTGATACATTAAGACTCTATGAAATGTTTATGGGACCTCTCGAGGTTTCAAAGCCCTGGAGTTCATCAGGTGTTGAAGGTGCAAGAAAATACCTTAACAGAGTATGGAATTACTTTACAAACGAAGAAAATATAACAGATAATAATGATGGCAGACTTACAAAGGTTTACAACCAGACAGTCAAGAAAGTAACTTCGGATTTTGAGTCACTTGGCTTTAATACGGCTATTGCTCAGATGATGATATTTATGAACGAAGCTGTAAAAGGTACATGTCCTAAGGAATATGCAGAAGGCTTTATTAAGATGCTTTCATGTATATGCCCTCATATCGGCGAAGAAATCTGGTCCGAATTAGGTCATGATAAAACTATTGCTTATGAAGCATGGCCCAAATTTGACGAAGCTGCTCTTAACGAAGATACAATTGAAATCGGCGTACAGGTTAACGGTAAAGTTAAGGGCGTTGTAGAACTTCTTAAAACAGAAGATAAGGATTCTGCACTAGCCAAGGCTAAAGCTGTTGACGGTGTAGCAAAGGCTATTGAAGGTAAGACAGTAGTGAAAGAAATATATGTTCCTGCCAAGATTGTAAATATTGTTGTAAAATAATTTATGTCTTGTTTGGATAAATGTAGCGAGAATGTGTAGGTATTGAGGAGGTTAAATTATGTATTATCTTATACCTGTTTTCTTGGGAATAGTTATTGCAATACTTGGTATTATTATGGCTCTTTTCCCCAGAATTTCTACTAAAGCAAGCAGAAGAGATGATCCTAACGCTGTAAGAAAGACAAGAATAAGTGGTGTAGTAATGATTATTATGGGAATTCTCCTTGCTGTATTAAGATTTATTTTATTAACGCAATAGTAAAAAAATAACTCCCGACTCTTTTATGAGACGGGAGTTTATTTCTTTTATGATTTAATGTTCGTAATTATCTTCCCAGATAATCCAATCGGGAACTACGTAATTCTCTGTATATGAATTTAAGAGTTCTTCATCGGTCATTCCGAGTTCTTCAAGTCTTTCTGCAACTCTTGCATTTAATCCTTCGAAATCCGTCACAACGAATCCGCATTGATCATATATTTTCATATATTCCGCTTCGGGATAAACAACTCCGCCCTGTCTGTCAGTAAAAACAAATACAAACTGGTCTAAGTATTCGTTGTAATAATCGTCGTCGCCGTCCATTGTATAGTCATATTCCATGAAACTGTATGCATTACATGTGTATTTGCCTGCTGTATCATGAGTTAAAGGATAGTCTTCGGGAAGATCGATGTACGAAGGAATATAATAACCTGCGATAGTTGCTTCTCCTATTTCCTGTTCGTTTGATAAGCTGTAAATAAATTCATGAACACCGTCTTTATTGCATCTTACGTAAGAAGCATATCCTCTGTTTGCTCCGCTGCTTCCGTATTGTGTAAATACACCAAATATATTTAACTCTCCCATAGAGCGGTAATATGCATTATAAGAATCGATTATACAAAGATTTCCGTTATAGAATTTGAATATATAGTATTCCTGTAATGTGTCGTAATTTCCGTTATCTATAGCCATATATAAAGCCATTTCGGGATATCCGTCATTACCGCAGTCTATGATAGCATAATCGACTTCTTGAACCTTTCTTTCGTCCATCCATTCTTCTTCGACTTTGGCGTTAATTTCGTCAATCATCGAGTCGTATGTGTATGTCTTTTCGAATTCAAGATAGTCTGTATTAAGATACGTTACCATTGCATCGATTTCACCGTTTAAGAATTTTAAATAATCATCTTCGGTGGCAGAGTAATCTGCAGTAAAACCGTTATTACCATTGTCGACATTATTATTGTCAGGCTCGATAACGTTGTTGTTATCAGGCTCGATAATATCCGGTTCAACCGGGTCATCAACAGGAGTAGTAATATCAACATCGACATTATTCGTTGTTGTAGTTATATTTGCGTTGCTTTCATTGCTGTCTTTTTCATCGGGACTAAGAACGGCCTGATGAACGGGTGGAAGTAATGTACAACCTGCCATTAAAGAACCTGATAAAATTGTTACACCAATTAATTCGATTATTTTATTCCACTTCATATATTTATTCCTTTCGAATTTCAGATCTATCGAGTTTTCCCCTCTCGACAAATTATTATATCATATTTTACTCTAAAAGTTCCTTTTTTTATAGCCATAAGCCATGTTATACTGTTTCTGAGGAGAAAGACATTATTTTTACGATGAGAATTAAAAATTTTAAGAGAACAATTAAATATTTAGTATTTTCAATTTTGCTTTGTGCAGTACTTTTTATTAGCTTTGGTAGAACTGTGTATGCAAATGAGTATATTAGATATCAGTCTATGGATAGCGAAGCATTAGCCGAATGGATAAAATATAAAAATGAACACGAAGAAAATAATTATACAACTGTATACGTTCCTCAGTCCGAAAGCAAAAATGATTCTAAGAATAAATCTAATGCTACTATCTATAGAATATTTCCTATTTTATATATTTTAGTTATTGTTGCTGCAAATATACTGTGGTTATATTTTAAGAAGGCGCCTTCAGAATCATCAGAATTATATGAAATAGATATAGATCCTACAGACGATGATTACTCTATTGATCTGACAAATGATGATTATAAAATTGAAGATTCTGTGGAAGAAACTGATTTGATTGATATTTCGTTAGAGCCTGTACAGAATAAAGTCATGTCAGAACACGAAAAAATAGAATTAGCAGTAGAAGAAGAAACGATAAAGGAACTTTCTAGTCGTGAACTTAAAGAAATAGTTAAAAATCTTGATACTATTGAAAAGAGCAAATTCATAACACCTGCGAAAAACGGTAAGAAAGAAGAGGCTATTGAAATTTGTAAAGAAGTGACCGGATTGGATCAGAAAAATGCTGAAAAGATTATTAATTTAAAGCTTTATTACTAATATTAGTTGAGATTATATGATTATAGGAGAATATGAGATAAATGAAAAATACATATTTAATTAGAGAAGCTCTTCCTGAAGATGCTGAAAAAATGATTTTATATCTTAATCAAGTTGGCGGAGAATCTGACAATTTATTACATGGAGAGAATGAATTTCTGGTTCCTATTGAAGGCGTACAACGAAAACTGGCTATGAGTAAAGATTCAGAGAACAGTATTGTTTTAATAGCTTTTGATAATGAACAGATTATTGCGAGAGCTGAATTACAGGGATATTTTCAGTCAAGAATTCGTCATAGGGCTATTTTATCGATTTCTGTCAAGAAGGATTATTGGAATAAGGGAATAGGAACAGAAATGTTAAATAGAATTTTCGAAGAAGCAAAGAACATGAATATCAGGGTAATCGAACTTGAAGTAATATCAGACAATCTCAGGGGCATTAATTTGTACCATAAAATGGGATTTGAAGACATTGGAATATATAAAGATTATTTTTATGTTAATGATACGTATAAGGACGCTATTGTAATGCAGAAGATCTTATAGTCAAAAAGGATATTGCTTATGTTTTTAGTTTATGAGATGGAATATTTACATCCTGTTAATGATAAAACATCAATTCAAATGATTCCATTTTCTTCAAAGTATCAGGAAGAATATAAAAGAATTTACAATAAATGTTACCATGAAATGAGACAGTCGTTAAAAATTCAACCTGTTGATTTTATTCAAGATAATTCATTTTTTGAATCAGGTATGGATAAAGTCTTTTTATTGTTGTGCAATGAAGAAATAATCGGCAGC
>CAMYYF010000159.1:0-3953 GCA_947303375.1 uncultured Lachnospiraceae bacterium | reverse complement strand
ACTGCAATCACAAGAATAAGACCCAGACTCCAGCCGATAATACGGGGGTAGTTGGGGACTCTTCTTTTTTTATGAGAACCGCCTTTGGCACCTGACGGTCTTTTATGATTTGATCTATTATTCTGCATTTTTATCTCCGTTTTAAATCTGTAAGCCACGTCAATTAAGGTTACACACTATATTACATTATATTGTGGATAATTGCAAACAAACGGCGTATATATTGAAAAATAGGGCAAATTATGGTATTATCAACTTTGTATGGGGTCTTTTAGAGGTGAGACATGAAAAGAGAAAAAAAGAACATATTTGATACAGATATAGAAATGATTGATCTGGATTCCGTAGGGGATCTTGAATTTCGTTATGAAGAGCTCGGGTCTCCCAATCAGGAACTCGGAGATGACTTAAAAATGGTTATGAAAGAAACCCAGGTTTTCTCATCCGATGAGATTGAAAAGGCGCTTGAAAAGAACGCTGTGGAAGACATGGGACTTGATTTGGGCCAGACAAGGGTTATCGATCCGATTGAGGAAGTTGAGGGCTTTTTAAGTGACGAAGAAGTAGCGGAGACTGTAAACGAGGAAGTTTACGATATTCCTGAAGAAGATACGGTTTCAGACGAATTAAATGAGTCTGTTTCCGAAGAAGCATTTGAAACAGAAGATGTTGAATATGAAGAGACTTCAGAAGAGTATTCTGACGAAACAGAGTATGCTGAAAATGCGGACGAAGAAACCGAATACGAAGAGACTGCGGATGAAGAATATGTTGAAGCAGTAGAAGAGCCTGAATATGAAGAATCTTCCGAGGCAGAGTATGAAGAAGCCGAAGAAGAGTCTTCCGAAGAAGAATACGAAGAAGCTGAAGCAGAATATGAAGAAACTGAAGACGATGAACCTGCAGAAGAAGAGTCTGATGAGGAAGAAGAATCTGATGAAGCAGTTGCTCCTGTAGCAGCCGTTTCAAGGAACGAAAAGCTCGAAGCCGACGAATCTTATGACTTTGAGGAGGATGATCCCAAAGAAAAAAGGATAAAAGAAAAGGCCAGGAACACGGCAAAGAGTACCAAGAATGCCGTGACAGATAAAAAAGGCAAAAAAGTTAAGAATAAAAAGAAGAAAAGAAAAGTTAAACATGAGGATGATGAGTACGGAAGCTCATTTGGAATCGTTGAAATCGCAGGTGTTTTGGTAGCAGTTGTTCTTGTAGTGCTTCTGGCTGTTTTGGGAGTTAAATTATTTAACGACAAAGCTCACGGCAACGATGTAAAGCAGTTTGCATCCATCGGTGCACTTTTTTCGGACATCGACGGCTTGGGATATGACGGAATCGAAGCAGTAGGCCAGAAGGCATATATCGACAGCATTACCGCTCCCGCTGAAGAAGTTGCCGAAGAAGTAACGGAGCCAAAGGAAGAAGAGGAAGAAAAGGCAGAGGCAGCACCGGTTTCCGTTAACTTCTCTTCAATAGAAAAAGACTTAAAAATAAAATTCATCAATAAATCTTCGGGCAAGCTTGTTACAGGCATTCGTTTTGAAGTTTCGGCAAAAGGACCTGACGGAAAAACCTACAGCTGGGTTGATACCGATATGGACGGTGTCATTTATGTGGAAAAACTTGCACCCGGCAATTATGAAGTAAAGGTTATCTCGGTTGATCCTTACGAATTCCCCGATACGGCCACAACCGTAAAGGTTCAGGATACGATTGTATATCAGGTTATCAATGTAATCGACGAAGCCAAGGACATGAGCCAGGTCAACCTTGCACAGGAAGAGAATCAGGGCAAGGATGTTGATCAGGGCGAAACCCTTCAGGATACAGTCAAGCTTCTTGAATCAACCGCTACTCCGACAGGCGGTGTGGACGGCTTCGTAAAGATAAACAAATCAGATATAAAAGATCCCAAAACTCTTGTAAACGCTTTCGAATGGGGCGGTTTCAGAAGAGTTGATAATGTTTATGTTACAGGTATATCTCTTTCGGGCGATAGAGAATTAACCGTGGACGCTTCTACGACTATCTCTGCAACCATAGATCCCGAAGAGGCTACCAACAAGACTTTAGACTGGTCGAGTTCGGACAATAATGTGGCTACTGTAGATGCTGCCGGAAATGTTACAGCACATTCGCCGGGACAGGTAACCATCACTGCAACGGCAACGGATGGAAGCAATGTTTCCAACACATGGGATATTAATGTAAAAGCTGCGGCTAAAAATGTTGAAAGTGTAAAGATTTCGGGCCAGAAGAATATCAAAAAAGGAGAGACACTTCCGCTTAGTGTAAAGGTTGATCCCGATGATGCTACAGATAAGAGCGTAAGCTGGAGCAGTAGCGATGAAAACATTGCAACCGTTGACGGAAACGGTGTTGTAACCGGGTGCAATGCGGGTTCCGCAATAATTACCGCAACGGCAAAGGACGGAAGCGGAGCATCCGATTCAGTAACCGTAGCAGTTGAAGAGGACAAACCTTCAGTTGTAAAGGTTTCCAAAATTGAACTTTCCGGTGAAAGCACTGTTTATGTAGGAAGCAGTGTTAAAGTATCCGCAAAGGTTTCTCCCGATGACGCAACCGAAAAGGGAATAAACTGGAGCAGTTCGGATTCCGATGTTGCATCTGTCGATTCTTCGGGAAATGTAACAGGCAAAAAATCCGGCGAAGTCGAGATTGTGGCAGAGGCTTCAGACGGAAGCGGAATTAAAGGCTCAATTAAGATAAAGGTTATTAAAGCAGATATACTCAGAATGACGCTTAAAGACAGCGCAGGAAACGAAATTACCGAAAAGCAGTCTTTATTTGTAGGAGGAACATATCAGATTCTTCCTTTTGTAGAGGGCTATGATTCAAGCAGTGATGTAACATATACCGCTTCAGACAACTGTATTACCGTTTCCTCAACGGGAATTGTTACGGCAGTAACTGTGGGAAGTGCGGATGTAAATGTTACCACGGTTGAAAAAGGCGCAGACGGAAATGCTGTTACAAAGACGGTATCCTTTGTGGTAAAGGACGATCCTTCGCTTAATTCTACCAATGCTTTGAAATACACCAAGGACGGAACCGATTATCAGGTATATTACAAGACGTCCGACGGTAAGTACGTTGAAGCCAAATGGGCGGATTATTATAAGTATGAAGAGTTTTTCATCAAGGGCGATGTGGAATATAAATATACCGGCTGGCAGACCATAAACGGAAATGTTTATTACTTTGACGAAAACGGTAATAAAATAACCGGCGATCAGGTCATCGGAGGTATGAAGTATAGTTTTAATTCCGACGGTTCCCTCATAAAAGGAAACGGCACGAGAGGTATAGACGTATCCACATACAACGGAACGATTGACTGGACCGCAGTTAAGAATTCGGGTATTTCGTTCGTAATCATAAGATGCGGATTCAGAGGATACACCAAGGGCGGACTGATTTACGACTCCAAGTACAAATCATATATTCAGGGTGCTACGGCAGCAGGACTTAATGTAGGTCTTTACTTCTTCTCACAGGCCAAGAATGAGGCCGAGGCGGTTGAGGAAGCATCCCTTTGCGTAAACCTTGCACAGGGTAATACAATTTCCTATCCGATATTTATCGACAGTGAATACGCTAACGGCTCACATACAGGCAGAGCGGACGGACTTGACAAAGCAACCAGAACCGCCGTATGTAAAGCATTCTGTGAGACCATCAAATCCGCAGGCTACACACCCGGCGTATACGCTTCGAAATCCTGGTTAAACGACAAACTCGATGCCGGCCAGTTAAGCTCATACAAAATCTGGCTCGCACATTATACAGGTCAGACAGACTATACCGGAAAATACGATGTATGGCAGCATACCGCAAAGGGTTCGGTAAACGGTATCAAGGGCAATGTCGATCTGGATATAAGTTATCTCGGATACTAAGACATCATAAAAGAAATAAAAAAAGCGATTGGAAAA
>CAMYYF010000158.1:0-3974 GCA_947303375.1 uncultured Lachnospiraceae bacterium | reverse complement strand
TTTTCCGACATTCTTTGTATGCACTCGAGGTCCCTTTTTGGGGCCCCGGGTGCCGCTTTATTATTGAGAAGACAGCATTATTTATCAGTGCCCGGCTCGCACTAGGGAACTTCGTTCCCGTCGGCGCACCTGGCTCTGTCTAAAAATATTCGAATTATAATTAGGCTTGAATTTGATTTTTCATTTGCGGGGGCGTTACATGAAAAAAAGAATTTTTTGTACGGCGTTCGTTTTACTGTTAACAGCCGCGGTAGCCTGTACAGAAGCTGATATTCAAAACATAAAAAACGGAACGAATGAAGTAATTGTACTAGATACTGACAATCTTCCCGCTCCGGATATAAAGAAAACAAATACCGATAATGACAACAACACCGATAACGGTGATAAAGATACAAACGATACTTCTGCGGTTACTTCAGGCAATACGGAGATTACAGATAATACTGATGCTTTGACAAATGAAACCGAAGTTGTTAAGCCCAGTCTGGATGATTATGTGATAGAAGAAATAGAGGGCGAATATGTGCTCATAAAATCTGCGGTAGTTCGTAGCGGACCATCCACGGATTTTGACAAGCTTGGCACAATTCAGGCGGATTCTGTGATTGAAATAACCGGAGCATCCGAGAACGGATGGTTTCGCTTTGAATTTGAATCAAACGACGGATTCATCAATCAAAAGTTCTTCGTTGAGAAAGAAAAATATGATGAAGAGCTTGCGGTAAATACCGAAGATAACAATCAAAACGATAATAATGAGACTGTAAACGATAGCAATAACAATGAGACTGTAAATAATAACGATAACAACAATAACAGTAACAGTCTTACCGCACAGATAGTTGCGATTTGCAATGATTACAGAGCAGCAGAAGGGCTTGACCCTCTTTTAGAAGATCCCGAGCTTGATGCTTTAGCCGAGATACGAGCGGATGAAATTATTATTTACTTTGAGCACGAAAGACCGGACGGCAGTGACTGCTTTACGGTTATGAAAGATTATAAATGTACTTTGTGCGGTGAGAATATAGCCGCAGGCCAGGGTGATCCGAAGGATGTGGTTGAAGCATGGATGAATTCACCCGGACACAGAGCCAATATAATGAATAAGGATTTCAAAAAGATCGGAGTCGGTTATTCCGAAGGCGGAGAGTACGGAAAATATTGGGCACAGCTTTTTGCCGATTAAGGAAATTAATATGTGTTAAGCACATATAATGCAATAAAGGAGACACTAATTTAATGAGACAGTTTACTTCAGACGAACTTAGAAACACATGGAAACAGTTTTATGTTGAACGCGGACATGTAGATGTAGGTGCGGTATCGCTCGTATCTGACGGCTCTACAGGCGTTATGTTTAACGTCGCCGGCATGCAGCCTCTGATGCCTTATCTTTTAGGTCAGAAGCATCCTCTCGGTACGAGACTTTGCAACGTACAGGGTTGCGTTCGTACAAACGATATAGATTCAGTCGGAGATAAGAGCCATGTTACTTTCTTCGAAATGATGGGAAGCTGGAGCCTTGGTGATTATTTTAAGGAAGACAGATGTAAATGGAGTTTTGAACTTCTTACACAGGTTTTCGGATTTGATGCAGATCATCTTGCAGCTACAGTTTTCGCAGGTGATGAGAATGCACCCAGAGATGAAGAAGGCGCAGGCTTCAGAGTTGCTTCAGGTTTTAAGAAAGAGAATATTTATTATCTTCCTGCTGAGGATAACTGGTGGGGCCTTGAATACGGACCCTGCGGACCTGACAGTGAAATGTTTTATATTGCAGATGTTCCCGATTGCGGACCGAACTGCGGACCCGGATGTTCATGCGGCAAATATACAGAGCTTGGTAATGACGTATTTATGCAGTATGAAAAGCATCAGGACGGTTCTTTAACGCCCTTAAAACAAAAGAATGTTGATACAGGCTGGGGACTTGAAAGAAACCTTGCTTTTTTAAACGGTACAAAGGATGTTTACAAGACAGACCTTTTCGCACCCGTTATTGCATATATTGAGAAGGCTTCAGGCAAGGAATATGATGCTGATGATAAGCTTACAAAATCAATGAGAATTCTTGCAGATCACACAAGAACAAGTGTTATGCTTATCGGCGATCCCGCAAAGCTTCTTCCTTCAAATGCAGGTGCAGGATATGTTCTTCGTAGACTTATTCGTCGTGCGGTAAGACATGCAAGAGCACTCGGACTTAAGAAAGCAGATATCTTAAAGATTGCAACAATCTTTATTGATGATATATATCCTAACAGTTTTCCTCTTCTTGTTAAGAACAAGGAATTTATTTTAGACGAACTTGGAAAAGAAATCGAGCGTTTCGAGAATACTCTTGAAAACGGTATGAAAGAATTTAAAAAGATTCTCGATAACAAGAATGCTGAGGGTGCTAAGGAAATCGACGGTAAATCCGCATTTTATCTTTATGATACATTTGGATTCCCTATTGAGCTTACTGTAGAGCTTGCTGAAGAAGAAGGCCTTACGGTAGATGAAGAAGGCTTTAAGGCAGCTATGGAAGAGCAGAAGCAGACCGCAAGAGATAATCAGAACTTCTCCGCTAAATTAAATGTATCTGCAGGCGTATTTGATTCTCTTGATGAAAGCATTAAGACCGAATTTGTAGGATACGATGTGCTTGAGTGTGGTGCTAAGGCTGTTGCAATGGCTAACGAAGAAGGCAAGTGCGATAAATTAAGTGAAAAAGAAAACGGAACAATTGTTACCGATGTTACGAGTATGTATGGTACCATGGGTGGCCAGGTTGGCGACAAGGGTATTATTTCTTCCAAAGATGGCGAATTCGTTGTAACCGAAGCGATTCATCTTCCTAACGGACGTATAGGCCATACAGGATATGTTTCACGCGGATTTATAAATGCAGGCGATGAAGTATATGTAAAGGTTGATTACGAAAACAGAATGAATACCTGTAAGAATCACTCTGCAACACATCTTCTTCAGAAAGCATTAAAGACAGTGCTTGGTGATCATGTAGAGCAGAAGGGTTCACTTGTTACACCCGACAGACTTCGTTTCGACTTCTCGCATTCACAGGCTATAAGTGCTGAGGATCTTGCAAAGGTTGAGAAAATCGTAAATAAAGAAATCGCTGCATCTCTTGATGTTATTACAGATGAAATGAGTATTGAAGATGCAAATAAGACCGGAGCTATGGCTCTCTTTGGCGAGAAGTACGGCGCTACCGTAAGAGTTGTCAGCATGGGCAAGGGTGATTCAGGTGATGACGAAGCAGATTTCAAAGAAGCATTCTCTGTAGAACTTTGCGGTGGTACACATGTTTCCAATACATCAGACATACAGCAGATTAAGATTCTTTCAGAATCAGGTGTTGCTGCAGGTGTTAGAAGAATTGAGGCTCTTACAGGCAGCGGAGTAATCAATTACTACAAGAACCTTGAAAGTATGCTTCTTGAAGCTGCAAATGCTCTTAAGACACAGCCTAATGAAGTAGTTAATAAGATTAAACATCTTCAGAGCGAATTAAAGACTGCAAATTCTGAGATTGAATCACTTAAATCAAAGGCTGCAAAAGAAGCACTCGGCGATGTTATGGGTGGCGTAGAAGAAGTAAAGGGAATCAAAGTTCTTGCCAACAAGGTTGACGGCGTTGATATGAACGGATTAAGAGACCTTGGTGATTCACTTAAAGAAAAGCTTGGTGAAGGCGTTGTAGCCCTTATGTCAGCAGCAGACGGTAAAGTTAATATCGTTATTATGGCTACTGACGGTGCTGTAAAGGCAGGCGCTCACGCAGGCAACATTATCAAAGCTGTTGCTCCCATCGTAGGAGGTGGCGGTGGAGGTCGTCCCAATATGGCTCAGGCCGGCGGAAAGAATCCTGCAGGCATCGATGATGCATTAAAGGCTGTTAAGACTGAACTTGAAAAGATGTTATAAAAGATGAATTCCGGTTAAATGCCGGAATTCTTTATTTA
>CAMYYF010000157.1:0-3986 GCA_947303375.1 uncultured Lachnospiraceae bacterium | reverse complement strand
CAGTCGGAATTGCGGACGGTTGAAAGTCTGTGGGCAATAACAAATGTTGTTCTGCCGCTCATCAGTTTGTCCATGCCTTCCTGAACCAGTTTCTCGGTTCTGGTATCGATGGAACTTGTAGCCTCATCGAGGATGAGTACGGGAGGATCTGCGATGGCAGCTCTTGCAATTGAAAGAAGCTGTCTCTGGCCCTGTGATAACGATGATCCGTCGCCCTTTAAGACCGTATTGTAGCCCTGAGGAAGTCTTTCGATAAAGCCGTGTGCATTGGCAAGTTTAGCCGCTGCAATAACCTCTTCATCCGTGGCATCAAGTTTGCCGTAGCGGATATTTTCCATAACGGTTCCGCTGAAAAGATGCGTCTCCTGCAAAACCATGCCAAGCGATTTTCTCAAATCGGCTTTCTTTATCTTGTTGATATTAATTCCGTCATAACGAATCTTACCGTCCTGAATATCGTAGAAACGGTTAATAAGATTGGTAATAGTCGTCTTTCCTGCACCGGTAGAACCTACGAAAGCAATCTTCTGTCCGGGCTTTGCAAAGATATCGATATTGTGGAGAACCATCTTGTCTTCCGTATATCCAAAGTCAACATCGTCGAGAACGACATTACCCTTAAGTTCGACATAAGTTGTAGTACCATCAGCCTTGTGATAATGCTCCCAAGCCCAGATTCCGGTATGCTCTTCGCTTACAACAAGATTGTCGCCTTCTTTTTTGGCATTCACCAAAGTTACATATCCGTCATCGGTCTCAACCGGTTCGTCAAGAAGCTTAAATACTCTGTCGGCACCGGCGAGCGCCATAACAATCGCGTTGAACTGCTGTGAAATCTGCATGATGGGCATATTGACGTTCTTATTAAGAGTCAGATAACTGCCGAGTGCACCGATGGTAAATCCGCCGATTCCGGCCATCGCAAAATATCCGCCGACTACAGATACAACTACGAAACTTAAATTTCCGAGCTGGCCGTTAACAGGTCCTAAAAGATTTATCATTTTGCCTGCGGTTGATGCGGTTTGATAAAGGTCGTTGTTTAATTTCTCAAATTCATCTTCACAGATATCTTCGCGGCAGAATACTTTTACGATCTTCTGTCCGTCCATCATCTCTTCGATATAACCGTTTACTGCGCCTAAATTCTTTTGTTGCATTACGAAGAATTTGGATGAAATACCGGCGATAATTCTGGTCGTTACAAATGTTACAGCAATCATCGCAACGGTAAGAAGCGTAAGTCTCGGGCTTAAATTAATCAAACCGATAAATGTACCGATGATATTTAAAAGACTCGAGATAAGCTGAATCATACTCTGGGCTATCATCTGTCTTGTGGTATCGATATCGTTGGTATATATCGACATGATGTCGCCGTGAGAATGTGTATCGAAGTATTTAATCGGGAGTTTTTCCATGTGGGAGAAAAGATCCGTACGAAGTCTTCTCATGGTTCCCTGCGCAACGTACACCATAATTTTATTCTGCGTAAATGTTGCAATCGCAGCTACCGCAAACATGATTCCTATCATGCCTATGCCTTCGAGAAGTCCCGAATAATCCGGATTAGGCGATTGTGAAAGAGGCTTGATGTAATTATCGATTAAATCCTGGATGAAAAGCATTCCCTTAATCTGAGTCAGCGTGGAGAATACAATACATACCACAACCAAAATCGAAGGAATGGGATATCTTCCGTAGGAATAAGCTATGAGTCTGCCAAAAGTTTTCATAGGGTGTTCGAGTTTTGGCATGGGACCCATGTTTCTGTTTCTTCCCATCTGAATAGGCTTGCCTTCTTTTGCCATCAGATCTCACCCCCTTTCGCTTCGTCAAAGTCTGCATTCGCGCCCGTCTGAGACTCGAATACTTCCCTGTAAATTGCATTTGTTTTAAGAAGTTCTTCATGTGTTCCGAAGCCGTTTACTTCGCCTTCTTCCATGACAATGATTCTGTCCGCATCCTGAACGGAAGAAATTCTCTGTGCGATGATAAACTTGGTGGTTCCGGGAATCGCTTCTTTTAGGGATTTTCTTATCTTTGCATCCGTAGCCGTATCAACCGCGGATGTTGAATCGTCAAAAATAATTATTTTAGGTTTTTTAAGAAGCGCTCTGGCGATACAGAGTCTCTGCTTCTGGCCGCCCGATACATTGGTGCCGCCCTGCTCGATCTTCGTTAAATATCCTTCGGGGAAAGCCACGATAAAATCATGAGCGCAGGCAAGTTTGCAGGCTTCCATGCATTCCGCTTCAGTCGCTTCGGGATTGCCCCAGCGAAGATTATCATATATTGTTCCCGAGAAAAGAACGTTCTTCTGAAGTACTACGGAAACCTGGTTTCTTAAGGATTCCATATCGTAGTCCTTGACGTTTAATCCGCCGACTCTGACCTCTCCTTCGTTAACATCATAAAGTCTGTTAATCAGATTAACGAGCGAAGTTTTCGCTGAGCCGGTACCACCGATAATTCCGATGGTCTCGCCCGAGTTTATTTTAAGATTGATATTATTTAGTACGTTTTTACCGGTACCTTTGCTGTACGAAAAGCTTACGTTTCTGAATTCCACGCTTCCGTCTTTTACCTCGAATTCGGGATTCTCGGGGTTTTCGAGTTCCGTCTTCTCATCAAGAACTTCTGCGATTCTTTTACC
Source organism: uncultured Lachnospiraceae bacterium (assembly GCA_947303375.1). Taxonomy (GTDB): domain Bacteria; phylum Bacillota; class Clostridia; order Lachnospirales; family Lachnospiraceae; genus UBA3766. The sequence continues at coordinate 1,330 of CAMYYF010000157.1, read as the reverse complement.
GCTTGCAGCCGAAAGTGTCAGCATGACAAAGATAAAAGAAAGCATCATGAGGTTGCCTAAAATATTAAGGCAGTATGTGAAAAGTGTAAGCAGATCACCGGTATCTAGTTCGTGTGAAACAACAAGATGTGCGCCGAACCACGCAATAAGAAGCATTGTTCCAAACATCGTAAACTGCATCAGAGGTGCATTCCAGATAACCACGTTTTCTGCTTTTACGAACATCTTGTAAATATTGCCGGCAGCTTTTTTGAGCTCCTCGGATTCGTAATCTTCTCTTACGAATGCTTTTACGACTCTGATTGCGTTGACATTTTCCTGAATGGTTTCGTTCAAATCATCGTATTTTTCGAACACTCTCGAGAAATATTTTCTCGCATTCATCATGATGATTGAAAGGCCGACTGCAAGGAAAATTACAGCGATAAGATAAATCGTAGCTATTTTATAAGACACCATAAAAGACATAAACAGCGCAAACAGCATGCTGACCGGTGCTCTGAAGGCCATTCTTAAAAGCATCTGATAAGCGTTCTGAACATTCGTTACGTCAGTTGTAAGTCTTGTGATAAGTCCGGCGGTCGAGAAATGGTCGATGTTTGAAAAGCTGAATGTCTGAATATTCGCATACATGTCTTTTCTTAAGTTTTTCGCAAGTCCGCAGGATGCAACCGAGCCGAACGCCGCTCCGAGAATACCCGAGATCAGCGCAAGAATAACGAGAATCGTCATTACACCGCCCATTTTAAGGACGTAATTCATGTCGCCAGCACCATTGTTTCCTTCAATGCCGTATTTAACAATCCATCCCATCAAAAGAGGGATTATGGTCTCAAAGATTACTTCAAGGACCATAAAAAGCGGCGTTAAAATCGAAGGTAACGTATAGTTTTTCAAATGTTTTGAAAGTGTACGAAACATGTTTGTGCCTTTCTTTTTTCATTTATTCATTTGATTTGTCTGATTTATGGTTTATATCTTTTATGATGTTTTCTTATTCAACGGTTTTATCGGATTTCTTTTTGGACGAAGAGATTATTTTGACCGTCAAAAGCCAAACAAGAAAGCCGATGATTGCTCCGAGGATGTTTAAGATAAAATCGTCCACATCAAAAGAACCCCGCCTTGTAATAAGCTGAATCGTTTCAACCAAAGCGAGTATAAGGATGTTCGTCGATAGATACGCAATGAAATTCCTGAGTCTGTCGAATAAGTTCGGAAGGAAAAATCCCATCGGAAAAAGAAGAATAAGATTAACTCCGAGATTAGTTAAAGGAATGTAATTGTTAAATCTGTCCCCATCCAAAATCCATTTTATATAAAGCGAAAT
>CAMYYF010000156.1:0-3987 GCA_947303375.1 uncultured Lachnospiraceae bacterium | reverse complement strand
CTATCAGAATCATGACCGAATAGACGAATACTAAATTTCTGGTTGAAATTCTTTTCTTCTTCATTAGCTGTTGCTGTCGCTTTCTTTTTGGTTGGTAAGTTTTACGTCTTTTATGAGCGCGAAAATTACCGCAAATACAAATATTGCAAAGTTTCTGCAGGTGAATGCGGCATGTTCAAACGAATGATTGGAAGCCACAAACCACCACACAAAAGGTATTAAACCTATTAATAGAACGGGGATTCTCTGAGCGAATCCGAAGTTTTTTAGTCCGTTTCTTACGATGAGCACCAAAACAATTGCTCCTAAAAGAATTATAAGCAAAGCAAATGCTCTGTTTGCATAAGGTGATAAATTCCCTTTAAGTACTTTTAAATATCCTGAGATTCTTCCGCCGTCGGTCGCGGATGCAGTTCGCGCCGAAATGGTATTTACCGCATCGGATACGGTATTTTTGCCGGTAAAGATAAGAGCAATAATCCATTTTGATGCCCACATAAATACATATCCGATTCCCCAGGTTAAAGAATATTTAAGAATGGATAAATATGTTTTTTTAGTTTTTTCTTCTGCCATGGCAAGTACCGCGATAAGCGGAAATGCGAGTGTCACAGGCGGATAGGTCAGAAAATCAAAATATGCCGTCGCGCATCCTGCCACAAGGAAGAATGTAATATATCCTTCGTTTTCAGCCAGTTTTTCGTTAAAAAGCGAAATGATGAGCATTTCCAAAAGCATGATGTACATACAGATACTTAGGGAAAGTGACGCAAAGGATGAAAAGAAAAACATAAAAGGAAGCGATGCCACAAAAGAAAACGCAAGTTTCGAATGTCCTTTCTTAGAGAAAAGAATTATGGACGCCGCAAGAAGAATCATTTGCAAACCTGCGTTTAAAAGTCTGATTGAATTAAACGAAGTAAACAAAAGAAGCGGTTTTAAAACCACGAGATAACCGTGCCAGTATCTGGGGTAAGCCACTTCAAGAGTGGTCGTGCCACCGTATAAATATTCTGTCAAAGAAAGTCCCGGACACCACTCTGTTTCGTTTCCCACTTCGTTTCTGTACATATTAAGAGCCTGATCAAGGGCCGAATGCGGGCCGTCATAAACCGAAAACTGAAGCATCAGACAGTCGGTAAAATTGCCGGTTAACGTAGCATTATAATCATCTAATATAAGTTCGTCCTCGCACTCGGCTTTGATTGATTCTTCGGAAGCATAAACATTTGTCGCAATTTTGCCTGCCGGAAGCAAATGAACTAAAAGCAGGAGTATAAGTCCTGCCAAAGGCATGAGTAAAAGTATTATCAGGTTTTTAATTATAGCCTTTTTCATGAGATGGGTTCAAAATCAGCCGCTCCGTGTTTGCAGAGAGGACATACAAAATCTTCGGGAAGTTCGTCTCCTTCGTATACATATCCGCAGACCTTACATACATAGCCCTTCTTGCCTTCTGTCTCGGGCTTGGGTTTAACGTTTGCCTGATAATATGTATAGGTCATTGTTTCCTTGTCGGAAAGAACTCTGGCCTCGGTTACGGTGCAGATAAACATACCGTGGGTATCGAGATCAACATACTGTTCAACCTTAAGCGACATAAATGCATTGATGTATTTTGAAAGGAATACCAGTCCGTTGTCGGAACGAAGAAGGTTATCTTTTTCATTCTCAAACTTGTCAACGTTTCTGCCGCTTCTGAAGCCGAAGCACTCGAACACCGAGAAAGGAGCTTCCACGGAGAGGCAGTTAACATTCATAATGCCCGTCTGCTTGATGACATGATGCGAATAATTGTCTTTGTTGATGCAGACTGCCACACGGTTGGGCGAGCTGGTAACCTGCGAAATGGTATTTACGATAAGGCCGTTGTCTCTTTTACCATCGTTCGATGTAACCACATACAAGCCGTAACCGATCTTAAAGAGTGCGGTTAAATCGTTCTTGTTGGCTGTCTCGTCTCTCTGTGCCTTGTAATCCATGCAGAGTTCGTCTGCGAGCGCATCAATCTGAGCCTTGCTCTCATCGTTTAATGCGGAGAGAATCTTAACGGTTGTGTCGGTAAAGGTTAAGTTCTTACAGCCTTCAAGCATGCTCTTCATGGTCTTTGCGGCAAGAGGAGCCCATGAACCGTTTTCGATGAGGCCGACTGTTTTATTCTTGAATCCTCTTTCAACAAGATGGTTGATAAACTCCCTCATAAAAGGGAAAATCTCTGCGTTGTAAGTGGTGGTTGCGAGAACGATTTTGCCGTATCTGAATGCATCTTCAACAGCCTCTGCCATATCGTCTCTCGCAAGGTCTGTAACAGCCACCTTCGGACAGCCGTTTGCTTTGAGCTTGTCTGCTAAAAGTTCAACAGCCTTTTTGGTATGACCGTATACAGATGTGTATGCGATAACGATGCCGTCGCTTTCAACACCGTAGGATGACCAGATATTGTAAAGGTTAAGATAATAACCTAAGTTTTCGCTTAAAACAGGGCCGTGAAGAGGGCAGATAATCTGAATATCAAGTCCTGCCGCCTTTTTAAGCACTGCCTGAACCTGTGCGCCGTATTTACCAACGATACCGAAGTAGTAACGTCTTGCTTCGCAAGCCCAGTCTTCTTCAACGTCGAGTGCGCCGAATTTACCAAACCCGTCTGCCGAGAAAAGAACCTTGTCGCAGGAATCGTAAGTCATAATAACCTCAGGCCAGTGAACCATGGGAGCTGCCACGAAATTAAGCGTATGTTTGCCGAGTGAAAGCGTATCGCCTTCTTTGACCTCGATTCTTCTGTCTTCGAATTCCTGTCCGAAGAAATTCTTCATCATCGTAAAAGCTTTGGACGAGGAAACGATGGTTGCATCGGGATAATTCTTGGCAAAGTTAACTATATTCGCAGAATGGTCGGGCTCCATATGCTGAACTACGAGATAATCCGGCTTTCTTCCGTTTAATGCATTTGCAAGATTATCAAGCCATTCATGAGTGAAATTCTTATCAACCGTATCCATAACGGCAATCTTTTCATCCATAATCACATATGAATTGTAAGCCATACCGTTCGGAACATCGTACTGTCCTTCAAAAAGGTCTATTGCGTGGTCATTCACGCCAACATATTTAATATCGTTTGTTACTGTCATAATACCCTCCCGCCTTAATTTTTTTATATATTTACAGACCATTTAATTATACTTTATTTCACTTTCTTTGTTAAGTAAGATATAGTATAATATTTATATTGTATTGGAAAGGAGATTACACTATGGATAAGTATGTATGCCCTTGTGGCTATGTTTATGATCCCGAAATCGGAGATCCCGATTCAGGTATCGCTCCCGGAACAGCTTTTGAAGATATTCCCGATGACTGGGTTTGCCCCATCTGCGGTATCGGCAAAGATGCTTTTGAGAAAGAATAAAAAAATTATCGCCTGCAGTATTCTGCAGGCGATTTTTTAGTGGTGTCTTATGACTTCAAATCTCTGTAGTTTAACTTCTTCGTCCGGCATAATACCGGCTTTTCTTTTGGCGATATAAATCTGGTCTTCGACGGTGTCTACACCGTCAAGATCGGGTAAAAGAAGTCCTCGCCTAAAACCCTTGGAAACTATAACGCCGTATCTTTTGACATCTAATTCATCGGGTGACGAAATATCCTCAGGCTCACTGAGAACATCCACTGAAATGTCGAGCAAAGGCAGTTCTTCTTCTCTTACAGGCATAAATCTCGGGTCGCAAGTTGAGGCGCTGATAGCGTTTTGAATGATTTCTTCGCCCACGCAGTCAGTGGTTGCGAGAATCGTTCCGATGCAGCCTCGAAGTTCTCCGTTTTTATGGAGTGAAACGAAGGCTCCTGCTCTTTTTGAAGTCATCTCCTCGGGTAAATCTTTCGGAAGCCGAATTGTGACTCCGTCTTTTATGTATGATTCTATTGTTTTTCTTGCAAGATTGACATATTCGTCAGAATTTATTGTTGTGCTCATTTTCATATCCTTTG
>CAMYYF010000155.1:0-3992 GCA_947303375.1 uncultured Lachnospiraceae bacterium | reverse complement strand
TTTATTGCAATGTTTTCTCCTATCCCCGTTATTTTGATGTTCGGACTTTTTTTCGCGCCCTTGTTGATTGACAAGGGCGAATCTTTTTATTCGATTGCAACTCTCAACGATGACGATGACAGAATCGGCCAGTTAATGAATTTAATCCTGAACTATGAGAACACTACGGGTAATATAACCATATATCCCGTAAAAGAAAAAGAAACAGGAGAGAAGCTGGTAGACGAAGGGAAAGTTGCAATCTTTTTATATGTTCCGCAAAATACATATCTTGATATCATAAGCGGCAAAAAAGCTGTAACGGAATTTTATTATTCGCCGACGCATTCGTTTGATGCACTGCTGCTTTATACCGGAATAAAAAGCAGCGTTTCTGTTTTTGGACAGGGTATCAGTGTTGTAAACGAAGGTATTGAAATTGCGCAGAGACTCGGCCTAAGCGATGAAGAGATTATCGTTATATGGAATGACGGAATCAGTGATTTGCTTAATGTGTTTCTTCACCGTGGCAGGATCATCGGCAAAGACGGCATATTTAATTTCGGCGGTGATTATCATTTCAGACTGATACTGGCGGTTGTTTTTGCAACCTGTGCATATCTTTCTTCGTTTCCTGTAATCTATCTTACAAGTCTCGACATTAACGAAACATTTAATCAAAAAAGTATTCCGACAGGAAGGCTGTTCGGTTTTTATGCTGCAAGGGTCTTATCCGGAGCGGTTTTGATATTGTGTGCTTTTCTGGTGATGTTTCCTGTTGCACGTGCAATGAGAAATATTAAAATTCACTTTGCGTTATCCGTAGTTCCCGGCATTATTTTAACTTCTCTTGCATTCTCTTCACTGGCGGTTCTTTTAGGAGCTTTGTTTAAACGTGGACAGTCTGCTCTCTGGGCAGGGCTATACTTTGGGGCTGCATCCATAGCGGCGGTTTCGTTTCTTTCAGACAAGGCCAATCTTCCCGGAATTATATCCTTCCTTATGCGTATTTCTCCGTTCAGAGCAAGTGTAAGTATTTTTTCAAACGCCATGTTTAATTTCGTGGCTGAACGATATGTATTTGATTTGTGTATTCTGTTCGGAGCATTTGTAATTTTTTCTGTCGCAGGATTTTTGATATATCGTAAAAGGAGTGCCGTATGAATTATTTCGCTTTATTAAAAGGCCGCATGCGTGCACTGCTTACGGATTTTCCTTCTTTGGCAATCGTAATCATTGCCGTGGCCGTTTCAATTTATATTTCTCTATATAGCAATGCTGACAATACTAAAGGTATCAGAGTGGAAATCGTCAATAATGACACCGGTATGTGTGGAGAGAGACTGGCGGAAATTCTTACCAGAGAAGAAGGCTTTGAATTCCGTGTGACGACATATGAAGAAGCCATAAACAATCTGGCAACCGATAAAGCGCAGGGTATGATTGAGATTTCGCCGGAATTTTCTGAGAGAATTTCTGCGGGTGAATATGAATCTCTGGTTAAAGTTACGGTAATGGCGGATTCGTATGAGATGAAAACATTTACCGAAATGGTGATTAATGACGTAATAAAGGTCTGGTCTGAAGAACTCGTAAAAAAACGAATAAACGAAATCGACGGTGCAACTGTTGATGATATAAATGAGTTCTCCGAACGCACAAAAGATACGTGGAACGAAGAAGGGCTTTTGGTAATTGAAAGCATTGCGGCAAAGGAAGAGGTTAAGGAAAAGGAAGAAAACTATTTCGGAATCAGATGGTATGCAGCTTTAGCCATGTTTTATATCTGTATTTCCGGAACATGGATGTGCAGTTATTCAAGTACGGGATTGTTAAGAAGAGTGTCGGGAAGAGGCGGTAAAATATCTTTGCTCTTTGCGTTCCAGTCTTTACCCGGAATATTTGTTACTTTACTGGGGTTTGTTCCGGTTCTTATTTCAAGCGGACATCCAAATCCGTTAAAAGTGTTTTTCTCTTTTATGATTTATATATGCTCGTCGTCGGCAATAGCTTTAATTATATGCTGTGTATCGGGCAAGTTTTCAAATCTTGTTTTGATTTCTCCGATTGCAACAATGGTTGTATCGCTTTTCTCGGGACTGCTCTGCGAACTTCCGGACTGGGCGAGGGTATGGGATATAACATCCATTATTGTTCCGGGACACTGGTTTTATAATGCGATATTTGACAAGAGATTTTTCGCAGGTTCTGTTTTGCTGCTTGTATGCTGGTTTGCAATCGGAATATTAATTTCATGGCTTTTCAGTAAAAAGAAAAGGAACGAATAGATGAAAGAAAGAACGGAAAAAGAAAACAGCATATATGTTTATATATTAAGTCTGCTGGCAGTTTTTATTCTGGTAGTGACAAACAAGCTTTGCGAAATGTTTTTGCCCGGATATTCTGTTCCCGCAAACGCCAATTTGCTTATAAAAATTTTCATGGTCATTGTATCCGTGATTGCCATCATCCTGGTGTTATGCGGGAAATTATCTTTTTCGTTTTCTTTTATGAAGATTTCAAAAGAATGCAATCTGAAAAGGGAAATCATTGAAGTGGCTGTAGTGATTATTTTGTTTACTGCTTTAATGATTGCATACAGATTATACATGAATACCAAAGATCCGGTTATTGCAGCACGCCCTTATTTTGCACTCTATCTTGGTAAGAATTATCGCTGGTCGTATCCTATAATTTCGCTATGGCAGGAAATTCTGATAAAACCATTATGGCAGGATAATGTCAAAAAAGCCATGGGAGGAAAGAAGTGGCTGACACTTGTTTTTATAGGATTGCTGTTCAGCGTTTTGCATATGCATTATAAAATATACACCGTGCTGGGCGCCGGAATACTGTGCTTTGTTACAGGTATTTTATATGAAAGGGATAAAAACATCTGGGGTGTCTGGATTCTCCATTTTTATCTGGGATTTTTCCCTACATGTTTAGGATTGTGATTTATTATTTTATGATTTTAAGGTCAGGAAAAGCGAATGAGTAAACTTTCCCAAAGGTTAAAAAAGCGAAAAGGAAAAACGATATATCTTTTAGTAGCAGAGACGATTTTGTTACTGATGATAGTTTATTATCTTTTAGTGGCAAAGGATGCTGTAAATGCAGTAAGAGTGGCGGTTTCTTTGATATGCGCAATGATTCCGTTAGCTTTGGAAATCATTTTCAGTATGCATATTCCGTGGCCGATTTATGCGTTTTTAATTATCTATGCCTGCGAACATATGATGGGAGCCTGCTTTAATCTCTATCTGTATTTCCCCTGGTGGGATAATATGATGCACATCACGGAAGGATTTATGTTTGCGGTGTTCGGATATTATTATCTGTCAATCGGAAATGAAAAGAACCTTAAAATGCGAATAAGAAACATTATTTTTGCAATTTCGCTGGCCATTTTCATAGGATTTCTCTGGGAAATAATAGAATATGCAATGGATACCATATGGATGTTTGACATGCAAAAAGATGTTCTTGTAACAAGAATCAGTTCATACCTTCTTGCAGATACTACCGGAGAGATAGGAACGATAAACAACATAAGTGAAGTTGTTGTAAACGGGCAGGTTTTACCCGGATATATTGATATAGGCCTGATTGATACTATGGACGATTTAATAATGGCGTTAATCGGTGCAGTTGTTTTTTCTTTATATGCGTTAATAGATCGCGACAAGCATCCTGTTATAAGGTTTGAAGAATAGATTTAAAGGGATGCGCGGTTTATGATATAATTAACAGATAAGCAGGTATAGTTTAAATTGTAGGGTAATTATATAAGGGGGTAAAGTTATGTTTTGTTCTCAATGTGGCGCACAAATAGCCGATTACAGTGTATTCTGTCCGACTTGCGGCAACAGAGTTGTTCGCGCTCAGTCACAGCCTCAGGCACAGGTCGTTCAGCCAAATCCACAGCCTCAATATCAGCAGCCGGTTCCTCCCGTACAGCCTCAGCCGCAGTATCAGGGCCAGCCGCAATATCAGGGTCAGCCTCAATACCA
>CAMYYF010000154.1:0-4002 GCA_947303375.1 uncultured Lachnospiraceae bacterium | reverse complement strand
ATCTGATATTTACAAAAGCTTAGAAGTTTCCGTCAGGAAATCCTCCGTTCATAAAAGGAGGCTGCATCTGCTGTTCGCTTTGGGCAGGCTTTTCTTCCTCAGGAAGAGCGGCCTGTTTTTTGATGGAAATGGTTACTTCGATTTCGATTATTTCTCCGCTTCTGTTTACGGTAAGAGTATATGTATCGCCTTCGTTTCCTTTTGCGAGTATGCTTCTTAATTCTTCGGAATCGGCGATATCTTCACCGTTAACCTTTGTGATAAGATCGTTTGGTTTTAATCCTGCTTCTTCTGCGGGACTGTTTTCTTCAACCTTCTGAACTACCGCACCGGTGAGACCGAACTTCTTGTAATCGCTTCCAAGATCATAAATATAAACACCTATATAAGGCTTTGTAATGCTGCCGTCTTCGATGATTTCGGTGATGATTTTCTTAACGCTGTTAATAGGAATTGCAAAGCCGATATTGTCGATTGATGAAGTGTTGTAACCGTTGCTTGAATATTTTGCATTTGTAATACCTATTACTTCGCCGTATGTGTTAAAGAGTGCGCCGCCTGAATTACCCGAGTTGATTGCACAGTCTGTCTGAATTAAATTCATTGATGCATTACTGAGGGTAACATTTCTGTCTAAAGCACTTACAGCTCCTGAGGTAAGCGAGAAAGTAAGTTCACCTAGAGGATTACCGATTGCAATCACATCATCGCCTACATTAAGTGCATCAGAATCTCCGAGAGTTACAGGTGCAAGGTTATTTGCATCGACCTTGATTACCGCGATATCATTACTTTCGTCGTAACCGATCAGTTTGGCATCATATTCGTCGCCGCCGTAGGTTGTAACCTTGATTTCGCTTGCATCTTCAATTACGTGATAATTCGTAATAATGTATCCGTCCTCAGTCAGTATAAAACCTGAGCCTGCGGCGGGAGTTGTGGTCTGATAACCGAAGTAATTGGTCGTGATGGAGGTTGTTATTCCGACTGTTGAATTGACGTTCTTTGCATAGATTTCCGATGCGCTCATTTCTTTGGAGGTGTCTATGTATGAAACGTTGAGTGCGGGATTATCTTTTATACCCTCATACACGGTGGTAGCATTAGTGTCTTCAACGGCCACCTGCTTGTTGACAGTGTATAAAGCAAATCCTGTAAGAGCGGTTCCGCCTGCGCCTACGGCACCTCCTAAAAGAGAACATCCGAGAGCCAGAGCAGCGACCTTTAAAGCTGTTTTACCTTTTCTTGTTTTTTTAGGTTCGGGTGTTTTAATTGTTTCTTCATAAGTATAGGTTTCCATATATATCACTCCTTTATTAAAAACAATAAATTGGTCATTTTTTATTTGACAAATCTGATGATAAACACCGAACCTGAAATAGACTTGAAATCATAAAAAAATCACAATTATTGATTTGAAAATATGATGTTTTAAAGATATATGATAAAATAGATTAGATGGCTTTATGACAAGAGGTTTTATTATGAACAATCAGGATTTACTTAGGATTGCGATGGAGCAGTCCGCCGAAGATTTAGGATGCAGAGTAGAAGATTTTTTAAGCGATAAAAATGTAATTGTTCCGTTTAAACTCGGGGAACATGCCAAGAATTATTACAAGCTTCCGATTGGCTGCAACTGCATATCCTACGGCAATAATATTGTTGCGTCGGTTAACGAAGAATTAAGAGACATAATTGATACATACATTAACAAATTTCATTTCTATCACTGCTTCGAAAATCCCAATATGTACTGGCTTAACAATGAGCTTGCAGCCAAGGGATACGGAGTATGTTTTATGGCGGAATATTATCTGCCGGATTTAAGACTCCTAAAAGAATTGCCCTGCGATTACGAACTCAAAGTTCTTACACAAAAGGATTTTGAGAATCTGTATTTGCCCGAATGGTCCAACGCGATTTGCAAAGACAGAAAAGAATTGGATGTGCTGGGAGTCGGGGCATACGATAATGGAAAATTAGTCGGACTTTCCGGATGTTCGTCTGATGCGGATAAGATGTGGCAGATAGGCATTGATGTACTTCCCGAATACAGAAGAAAGGGAATTGCATCGGCGCTGACATCAAGGCTTGCACTGGAGATTCTTAAATGCGACAAGGTACCTTTTTATTGTACCGCATGGTCAAATATCCGTTCCGTGCGCAACGCTTTTAAGAGCGCTTTTATCCCGACATGGGTAGAGATGACGATTAAACCGATTGCCGTTATTGATGAAATAAATGCGGAATCAAAATAGAGGTAAATTAAAATGAATTACGAGATAGTTTTGGCAAAAGAAGAAGACAGGAAAGGGTTGCTCTCACTGTATAAATCTCAGGTGGGCAGAGAAGGGTGTCCATGGACCGATGAATATCCGTCAAACGAAACAATAGATTTTGATCTTTCAAGAGATGCTTTATATGTACTAAAAACCGACGGAAAAATAGTCGGTGCAATTTCAATCGAAGAAGACGAAGAGGTCAACAAAATTCCCTATTGGAACAGTGAACTTGAACCTGAAGCGGAGTTTGCAAGAATTGCCGTAAGTCCCGATATGCAGGGGCAGGGAATAGGCAAAATTCTGGTAAAATTTTTGATTGATGAATTAAAGAAAAAGGGCTTTAAGGGAATTCATATTATAGTTAACAGATACAATCCGAAGGCACTCAGATTATACGATTCATTTGAATTTAAAAACGTCGGAGAGTGCAGTATGTACAACCAGGATTTCTTCTGCTACGAACTGGATATAAGATAGTTTTTGGAGTAAATGAAAGGGGTAAAAATGGGGAAAAACTATTTTCAGGCTATACCGATTAAACCTTCATACGAAAAGAAACTCTTGCGGTTCACATCATCTTTAGGAAAGGCAATCGGCAAAGGTGAGACAATTCCTTTCGCGGATAATGATCTGACATATACGCTTAATCTTCAGCATGAGCGAATTGAAAGCAAGAACATCGAACTCGATTACGAGGTATATGAAAGAACGAAAAATTCATCTGTCAACAATACCTTTTTTGATGTCGAGAACTGGAAAGACAAACATTACGCAAGTAAAGTCGGATTCGGTGTGCTCGGTGTTAAAAGAAGAGTCAGACAGAATGAAAAGATTCTTTACAAAGATACTTTAAGATATGTCTTTTACGGAACGGTGACCGACATTGTCTCAGGCTCACATCCCGATAATGAAATACACATATGTCCAAACTGCGGTGCAGACCAGACGATAGCCGATCTTCAAAACGGCTGTCCTTACTGCGGCACACAGTATAAAATGGACGATTTATTCCCCAAGATTACAAGCTTTTATTTCTTCGACCAGCTTCAAATGACCAAAAAGCAGGTATTTATCGGCTGGCCTATATGTTCTGTTATTTGTGCAATCGGCTTGGCTATATTTGCCTCTCTTTTTAAGAATGATCCTATATTTGCGAATACCATAAAAGAGATTTCCCGGTACGGTCCGATCTTCTTTTGTATTTTAGGAGCAATGTACGGATTCTTTTTATTCCTTTTTATGCACTTGCTTTTTAAGATTGCCAGGGCAATCGTTGATTTGCAAAGAATGGGAACCGCAGCATCCAGAGAACGTTTTGAAGCAAGGATGAAAAAAATCACTCCCGAGTTTTCTTTTGAATATTTTAAGAACAAGGCGATTTCCCTGATTAAGAAGGCGGTTTATTCCAAGGACGAAAGCGAGCTTTTAAGCTATCAGGGTGAAAAACTTCCCGAAGAATTTAAGGATATTATCGACTTAAACTATGCGGGAATACTTGGCCTTAAAGGCTTTAGAGAAGAGGACGGATTTGTAACGGTTGAGATCAAATCGTATTTTGATGTTCTCTCCGTCAAAGATAACAAAGTATCTTATGCACATCCTGTTTACAGCGCAACTTTTAAAAGAAGAACCGACATACCGGTTGACTTAAACTTTTCAATGACGCGAATTCAGTGCCCCACATGCGGTACGAGTTTTAATGCAATGAAAAACAAAT
>CAMYYF010000153.1:0-4003 GCA_947303375.1 uncultured Lachnospiraceae bacterium | reverse complement strand
CCGTTTACACCTTTTAATTCTTCTTCGTAATACTGCTCGAGACCGTACATTCCGACATTACCGTCGTTAACGTATCCGAGCAAATCGCACGCTAGTGAATTGTTCGGATATATTCTGCTGTACGAATCTTCGAACTGAATACCGTAAATAGGCTTTGTAGTACTGCCCTTTTCTTTTGATGCGGAAATTGCCTCCATAAGAGGTTTTACAGTTTCGGCATCAAGAGCAATCACTTTACCGTTTTCGTCTTTTGAAATTCTCTCGTAAGCATCTTTGGGATTGTTGTAGATAAAATCGACAATTTGCTGTTTGTCGTAACCGAGATACTGATTTAAAGCTTCGGCCGTAGCTTCGATATAGGCAGAGTTGCCCATCTGTTTTGAATAGTCGGTTACCTGCTTTGCATCGAGAACCACGATATACTTTTTGATGTTCGAGGCAAGAACCGTTCCCTTTGCATCATATATGCTTCCTCTTTCGCAGGGGATAATGATATCCGAGGTCTGGCGCTGCGAATAAACCATTCGCTTGTATTCCTCACCTTTGAATGTAACGATGTAGGAAAGACGCAAAACAATTATGACAAAGCAGACTATAAGTAAGAGGAATAATACGCGAATAAGAGCAACCTGCTGGTTACTCTTATTATCTTTATTACCGTATTTTTCAAATTTTCCGAATCCAAACATTCCTTTGAAACTTTTCCATAAAAAAGGAGGAGTTTCTGTTATGAATTGTTTGAGATAACTTTTCAGATCTTCCATGTTTTATTCCTAATTGATTACGGAAAGAACTTTTACATAGTCGTTAGCATAATTTTCTGTGTAGGTTACTATCTGGCCTTCCGATGCATAATGCATTCCCAATTTTTCGATTGCTACTTTTCTGATCTCTTCATTGTCGATGGAATTGTTGATTGCAGCATATTCGGCATCGTTGTTTTTCTTTAATGTCTCGTACTGGGACTGAAGAGATGCGATTTTATCTACCGAAGTAGATAAATCACCCTGCAGACTAATATACATCAAAATTGACCCGATGAAAAGACCTATACACACAATATAGAATAAAGACATGAGTAATTTGCCCGATATGTTGTGTTTTTTTATTTCTTTGGGCAAAATTTCGAAATTTCTTTTTACTTTTTCCTTGGGGTTGGTTTTAACTGCCAAATTGGAGTTAGTGTATAATGTGGTGTTTCTTCTTTTTAATCCTTTGAATTCCAAACTCTGTTCCATTCCATCTTCCCTCATTCACTTATTTTTTCAAAAATTCTTAGTTTAGCCGACTGGCTTCTTGAGTTTTCTTCAAGTTCTTCTTCCGATGCAGTAATCGGTTTTCTCGTAATTATTTTTCCTTTAGGTTTTCTTCCGCATGTACATACCGGAAAACTCGGAGGGCATATACAGGGGTTCTCGTTCGTTTTGAAATTGTTTTTTACCGCTCTGTCTTCGAGTGAATGAAATGTTATGATACAGAGCCTTCCTTCATCGTTTAAGCATTCAATCATGTCATCCAGTGTATTTTCGAGCACTTCCAGTTCCCTGTTGCATTCAATTCTTATTGCCTGGAATGTTCTCTTGGAAGGATGACCGCCTTTCTCTCGCATTTTTGCGGGAATCGCGGCTTTTATGATTTCGTTTAGTTCAAATGTTGTTTTTACAGGTGCCTCGCTTCTTCTTTGACAGATGTGCTTGGCTATGTTCTTGGCGAATTTTTCTTCGCCGTAATCTCTTATTACTTTGAAAAGCTTGTCTTCCGAATACTCATTGACGATTTCATAAGCACTGATTTCGCTCTCTTTGTTCATTCTCATATCGAGCGGTGCATCGAATCTGTAGGAAAAGCCTCTCTCCGGTGTATCGAACTGGTAGGAACTTACTCCGAGATCAGCAAGTATTCCGTCAACCTTTTCTATTCCTTCGTTCCTTAGTATTTCTTTTATGTTTTCAAAATTCGAATGGACGTATGTTACATTGTCGAAATCTTTGAGTCTTTCCTTTGCCGCTTCAAGTGCTTCCGCGTCCTGATCGATTCCGATTAATCTGCCTGTCCCTTTAAGTCTTTTAAGAATTTCCGTCGAATGTCCCGCACCGCCCAAGGTGCAGTCAACATATATTCCGTTTTCTTTTACGTTCAGTCCGTCAACCGTTTCTTTTAGCATGACGGAATAATGTTTAAATTCCATCCGCGTTTCCTTGCTTAAAAATCTATATCCGCAAGAGCTGACGAAAGATCAAAGTCATCGATGGATTCATATCTGCTCTTGGACCAAACTTCTATGTATTCGCCCTGGCCTATGAAGAGAACTTCTTTTTCAAGTCCGGCAAATCTTCTTAAGTTCTGCGGAATTGATATTCTGTCCTGATTGTCTACTTCAATAGTTACGGCCGAGCCCTGTAAACGTCTCTTTAAATTTCTGGCGCCTTCATTGGCAACCTTAAGGTTGGCCAACTTTGCTTCAACCTTCTTCCATTCATCCATCGGATAAATCGTAAGGTTGTTGTCGATTCCTTTGGTAAGGATAAAAGAGTTGCCGATGGCCTCACGGAACTTAACAGGGAAGATCACTCTACCCTTGGCATCCATATTATTTTGATATTCTGCCATAAAGCCCATTTTGTTACCCTTTACCGTCGTCTTATCGACCAGCTGCTCACCAATTTGTGACTCTTATCTCACCACTAAATCATCACGAAGTCTCCACTGAGTCACCACTTGTTTTCAGTATAGAAGATTCTTTAAAGTTTTTCAAGGTTTTTTTAAGATTTTTTTAAATTTTTTTTAAGAAAAAAAGGGCCGAAAAGCCCGATTTTACCGTATTGTCCATATCTTGTGCTTTAAAGCGACCTCAAACCCCAATATCGTCAAAAATAAATTAAAAAAAGAGGACTGATTTTTCATCAATCCTCTGATTTATTTCTTATATTATTTGAATTTATACATTAAATCTGAAAAGAATCACATCGCCGTCTTTTACGACATACTCTTTTCCTTCAAGTCCCACGAGGCCTTTTTCCTTTGCTGCGGAAAGTGAGCCTTCTTTTATGAGTACTTCATAAGGAACAACTTCGGCTTTGATAAAGCCTCTTTCAAAATCCGTATGAATCTTGCCTGCAGCCTGGGGAGCCTTGGTTCCTTTCTTGATGGTCCATGCACGGCACTCGTCCTCTCCTGCCGTAAGGAAACTGATAAGTCCGAGGAGTGAATAGCTTTCGGTAACAAGCTTATCAAGTCCGGAAGACGTTACTCCGAGTTCCTCGAGGTATTCCTTCTTCTCTTCTTCGTCAAGTTCTGCGAGCTCCTGTTCCATCTGGGCACAAATTACGATTGTACCCGAGCCTTCTTTATTTGCTATTTCGCGAACGCTCTGCACGAATTTATTTGAAGCTCCGTCGTCCGCCATATCGTCTTCAGCTACGTTAGCCGCATAAATGGTGGGCTTTGCGGTAAGAAGGTTATATTCTTTAAATGCTTTGATTAAATCCTCATCATCGGGAACTTCGAACGTTCTTGCCATCTTGCCTTCTTCGAGGTGTGCCTTTACGCCTTTAAGCATCTCCTCTTCTTTCGCAAGCGCCTTATCCATTCTAGCGCCCTTTGTAACCTTGGCAAATCTTCTCTCAAGGATTTCAAGATCTGAAAAGATAAGTTCAAGATTAATCGTCTCTATGTCACGTGCTGGGTCAACAGAACCTTCAACATGGATAATATTCTCATCTTCGAAGCACCTTACAACATGAACGATTGCATCAACCTCTCTGATGTTTGCAAGGAACTGGTTGCCGAGGCCTTCACCCTTGCTTGCGCCTTTTACGAGGCCTGCTATATCTACGAATTCGATTACGGCAGGCGTAACTTTCTTTGTGTTGTAAAGTTCGCCTAACTTAACTATTCTCTCATCGGGAACGGTTACGATTCCGATGTTTGGATCAATTGTACAGAACGGGAAATTTGCAGCCTGAGCTCCCGCCTTTGTAAGTGAATTGAATAATGTGGATTT
>CAMYYF010000152.1:0-4042 GCA_947303375.1 uncultured Lachnospiraceae bacterium | reverse complement strand
TCGAAGATAACGGCTGCAAGAAGAACCAAACCTTTAACAACCTTCTGCATGTTCTGGTCTACACCCATGATAAGCATGCCCAGGTTGATAACACCCATGAGGGTTGCACCGATGATAGCGCCGGGAACCGTACCGATTCCGCCGTATGCGGATGCACCACCGATGAAACATGATGCGATAGCATCCATTTCGTAGTTCTGTCCGTATGTAGGCTGAGCCGATGTCATACGTGCGATTGTGATCATACCTGCGAGTGCTGCCAAGAAGCCCATGTTCATGTATGCAAGGAAGTATGTCTTGTTAGTGTTGATACCGGAAAGTCTGGTTGCTTTCTCGTTACCACCTACTGCGTAGAAGTAACGTCCTGTGGTGGTATTCGAAGTAATGTATGAGTAAATAAGAACTACAACCATTACTATGATGAGTACCGAAGGAAGACCCTTGAACATTGAAAGAAGGATGGTTACTGCAACAACTACTGCAGAGATAAGAACAAGTTTGATAATCCAAGGAACCATCTTGTCAACTTCATAACCTTTTTTAAGTCTCTTTAATCTTCCGTAAATTTCAAGTCCGATGAATAATATTACAGCAACAAATCCGACTACAAGGCAGGTAAGGTTAACTGTAAATACATCTCCGAAAGCTCTGCCGATAAAATCGGGAATGTAGCAGTCTGCACCGCCGCCGAAGAACTTAAGGAAGCCGACCTGGTCGTTAATTGTAACCGTAAGACCTTTTAATACTACGTTACTTAAACCTCTGAATATAAGCATTCCGGCAAGTGTTACGATGAACGGCGGGATTCTTACGTATGCAATCCAGAAAGCCTGTGTGGCACCGATTAATGTACCAACACCAAACATGATGAGTACTGCAACGGGCCAGGGAACTCCGGCTGCTTCCATAAGTGTTGCACCAACAGCACCTACGAAACAAACTACCGAGCCAACCGAAAGATCGATGTTACCACCTGTAAGGATACAAAGCAACATACCTGTTGCCAAAACGAACACGTAAGCGTTCTGTGAAATAATGTTACTTATGTTATTGGGTAAAAGAATTTTACCACCTGTAGTAATTGAGAAAAATACCAAAACCAATGCGAGCACTATAACCATTGCATATTTTTTGATAAATTCAATGACTTTTGCGCTGTCATTCTTTTTTTCCATCACTCTTCTCCTTTTCAATAATTATTTTTATTATTCGCTTTCACTCTGAATTATTCGTGCCATGATTGATTCCTGAGTAGCCTCTTCAGCATTCATTTCTCCGACAATTCTGCCTTCGTTCATGATGTAAAGTCTGTCGCACATACCGAGAAGCTCGGGCAATTCCGATGAAATCATGATAACTGTCTTGCCTTCTGTAGCAAGCTGATTCATGATACAGTAAATCTCATACTTTGCACCTACGTCGATACCACGTGTAGGCTCGTCAAGAATCAGAATATCCGGATCTGCGAACATCCATTTTGCAAGGAGAACCTTCTGCTGGTTACCACCACTCAGGTTTCCTACATTCTGCTCTACAGTAGGACATTTGGTTTTGAGTTTTTCTTTATACTCAACTGCTACCGCATATTCTTTATCTTTGTTAATTACCGAATTTTTACTTACTTCACTAAGATTAGCAAGTGTAGTATTAAACTTAATCGAGTTACTCAAGATAAGTCCGTTACCTTTTCTGTCTTCGGTAACATATGCAAGTTTGTTTTTGATGGCTTCCTGAACATTGTTAAGGTGGATTTCTTTGCCGTCCTTAATAATCGTTCCTTTGATCTTCTCGCCGTAGCTCTTGCCGAATACGCTCATTGCAAATTCGGTACGACCTGCACCCTGAAGACCGCAGATGCCGAGGATTTCTCCCTTTCTTGCATAAATACTTACATGATCGATAATCTTTTTCTCACTGTAAATAGGATGATATACATTCCAGTCTTTAACCTCGAAGTTGATATCTCCGATGTTCTTTTCTCTCTTGGGGAATCTGTCGGAAATTTCACGACCAACCATTCCTTTGATGATTCTTGCTTCTGAAATATCATCCGTCTCTTTGTTAAGAGTTTCGATTGTAGCACCGTCACGGATAACCGTAATTTTGTCTGCTACGTATGAAATCTCGTTTAACTTGTGAGAAATGATAATTGATGTAAGACCGTTCTCTTTGAACTTAAGAAGTAAGTCCAAAAGGTCCTTTGATTCATTTTCGTTAAGTGATGATGTCGGCTCATCTAGGATAAGAAGTTTAGCATTCTTTGCAAGCGCTTTTGCAATTTCTACGAGCTGCTGCTTGCCGACGCCTATATCTTTTATCAAGGTACGCGATGATTCTTTTAATCCGACCGTTCTTAAATATTCATCGCTCTTACCGTAAGTTTCAGCCCAATCAATCTTCCAGGACTTTCCCTGTTCATTACCCAGGAACATGTTCTCTCCGATTGTCATATAAGGAATAAGTGCAAGCTCCTGATGGATAATGACGATTCCCAGTGCTTCACTGTCCTTTATGTTAGTGAATTTACATTCTTGACCGTCGTATATTATTTTTCCTTCGTAAGTACCGTAAGGATAAATACCGCTTAATACGTTCATCAATGTCGATTTACCTGCTCCGTTTTCACCAACAAGAGCATGGATTTCGCCTTCTTCAACCTGAAGGTTGACATTGTCAAGTGCCTTAACGCCCGGGAATATCTTGGTAATATTTTGCATTTCAAGTAATATTTTGGCCAATTTTATCCCTCCTGTTTAGATTACAATTTTTTTGTTTTTCTTTGTCACAATTTCATTTTTACATAGTTAAGTCCCCTTTTATTCGAAGGGGACTTAACTTTATGTAGGGAATGAGTTAAATCATTTTTAACGATCTACTCATAGGGGAATTACTTTAACTGATCCTCTGTGTAGTAACCGGAATCGATTAAGAGTTCTTTGTAGTTGTTAACATCTGCAAATACCGGCTCGCAAAGGTATGAAGGAACAACCTTAACACCGTTGTCGTATGTGGTAGTATCGTTTGTAGGAGCTGTGCCGCCCTTAAGGATAGCGTCTACCATTTCAACTGTCTTCTTTGCAAGTGTACGTGTATCCTTGAAGATAGACATTGACTGCTTGCCTGCGATCATGTTCTTAACGTTTGCGATATCGCAGTCCTGACCTGTGATGATAGGATAAGAACCTGTGTAGTTAACAAGTGCGTTTGCTACACCGAATGCTGTTGAGTCGTTTGAACACATAACTGCGTCAAGCTGTGTGCCGTCAGCATAGTTGGAAGAAATGATAGCTTCCATTCTAGCCTGTGCTGCATCTGATGCCCAGTTAGCTGTAGCAACTGTATCGAAATCGATCTGTCCTGAAGGAACAACGAGCTGGCCGTTGTCGATGTAAGGATTAAGAACGTCCATAGCACCTTTGTAGAAGAATCTGGCGTTGTTGTCACCGGGGTCACCTGTGAAGATCTCAAGATTGTAAGGTCCTTTGCCTTCCTTAAGTCCTAACTGATCCTCGATGTACTGGCCCTGCTTTGTACCAACGAGTTCGTTGTTGAATGTAGCATAGTAGGAAACAGCGTCTGAGTTCATGATCAAACGGTCATAAGCGATTACGGGAATCTTTTTCTGCTTAGCCTGTTCAAGAACTGTTCCGAGTGAATCACCATCGATAGAAGCGATAACGAGAACGTCGCAACCTGATGTGATCATGTTTTCAATCTGTGTAACCTGTGTGTTGATGTCGTTTGATGCATACTGAAGGTCTACATCGTATCCTGCTTCCTTAAGAAGCTTCTCCATGTTAGAACCGTCCTGGTTCCATCTCTGAAGATCCTTTGTAGGCATTGCAACGCCGACTTTCTTATTTCCTGAACCACCTACTGAACAACCAACGAGTGTAGTTGCTACCATACCGGATGCAAGAAGAACACTGAGTAATCTTTTTTTCATTTCTTTACCTCCCATTAAATAATGTGATAAGTTATTTTCTCATGATATTCGTTTCATGAATACAAATACACATTAACACACCTTTCTGCAAAATAA
>CAMYYF010000151.1:0-4059 GCA_947303375.1 uncultured Lachnospiraceae bacterium | reverse complement strand
AAAAAAGAACACGGAATTCCCGTACTTGATGAAGAAAGGGAAAAGATTCTTATTAAAAGAAACGTAGGCAAAGTGAAAAATCGTGAACTCGATGTTTACTACAAAGAATTCTTCGAAGGCGTATTAAATGTTTCTAAGAAATATCAGCATAAGCTGATGGAAGGAGTTAAGGTTGCTTACAGCGGAATCGAAGGCTCGTTTGCAAGTATTTCCGCGAGCAAAATCTTACCCGATGCCACGAGAGTATCCTACGGCAGCTTTTCAGAGGCGTACAATGCTGTAGAAAACGGCGAATGTGATTTTGCCGTACTTCCTATAGAAAACAGTTATGCGGGCGAAGTAGGAGCCGTTACGGACCTTATGTTTAAAGGTAATCTTTTTGTAAACGGTGTTTATGAACTCGGCGTATCACAGTGCCTCCTCGGAGTAAAGGACAGCTCACTTGAATCAATCAAGACTGTGGTCAGCCATTCACAGGCGATTGATCAGTGCAGCGAATACATCAAAAGACACGGATTAAAAAGCATATCCGCAGAAAACACGGCAGTTGCCGCAAAGGAAATCGCAGATAAGAATGATATAACCACAGGCGCTATCGCAAGCAAGGAAGCAGCGAATCTCTACGGACTTACAATACTTGATTACGATATAAACGAGAGTTCTACAAATACAACGCGTTTTGCAGTATTTTCCAGAGAACGCACAATGATTAAGAGCAAATACGCAAAAGGCGAATTCATCCTTATGTTTACGGTTAGAAATGAGGCCGGCTCACTCGCTGATGCAATAGCTATTTTAGGTAAGCACGGATTCAATATGAAGGTCATAAGAAGCAGACCCGTAAAGAATGAAAACTGGCAGTATTATTTCTACACCGAGGTTGAAGGAGACCTCCAGACCGAAGAAGGTAAGAAGATGATGACGGACCTTCTGTTTAAATGCAGCAAAATCAAAATAGTCGGCAACTATGCTGCGGATATGAAAATCTAAAAAAGGAAAACAAAATGATCGTAAAAGTAAATCTTCCGATAAATGCATATGAAATAAAAATCGAAAGAGGTGTGCTTTCAAAGGCAGGTGAAGAACTTAACTTAAACCGCAAGGTTATGATTGTAACCGATGACGGCGTGCCTTCAAAGTACAGCGAAGTATTAAGTGCACAGTGCTTAAACGCAAGCGTTTTCGTACTTAAGCAGGGCGAGGAAAGCAAGAACCTTGATAACTTTGCTGCCATAGAAAAAGCACTTCTTGAAAACGGTTTTTCAAGAAAGGACTGCGTGGTTGCATTAGGTGGCGGAGTAGTCGGAGATCTCGCCGGATTTGCTGCATCATGCTTTATGCGAGGCATAGATTTTTACAACATTCCGACCACTGTTTTATCACAGGTTGATTCATCGGTCGGCGGTAAGACGGCAGTTGATTTTAACGGTGTAAAAAATATCGTGGGAACCTTTTATCAGCCTAAAAGAGTCTTAATCGATCCGGATGTTCTTAATACACTATCAGACAGACAAAAAGCTAACGGATTGGTCGAAGCATTTAAGATGGCTGCGACATTTGATGCAGACTTGTTTGAAGAATTCGAAAAGGTTGAAAAGTTTGAAGATCTTGATATCGAATACGTAATAGGAAAGGCTATTCAGTTAAAGGCTGATGTGGTTGAAAAGGACGAAAAAGAAGCAGGACTTCGTAAGGTCCTTAACTTTGGTCATACATTAGGACACGGAGTTGAAGCCGCACTTCAAAATACCGATTCTCCTCTTCTTCACGGAGAATGTGCCGGAATGGGAATGACGGTAATGTGCGATGAAGACGTAAAAGAACGCATCGTAAAAATACTTGATATGTTAAAGATTCCTTCAACATATTCCTTTGATTTTGATGAAGCACTTGAAGCGGTAACGCATGATAAAAAGTTAAACGGTAAGACAATTTCCACTGTATATGTTTCAAAAATCGGAACATACGAAATGATAGATATGACACCCGACGAATTAGCCGAAAGACTTCGCAAACTTTTGGGTTAATGTATTTGAAAAGGATAAAAATATGAAGAACACATTCGGACAAAGTTTACAGACAACAATATTTGGCGAGAGCCACGGCCCTTTTATAGGCGTGGTACTTGACGGACTTGCACCCGGAATAGAAGTAAATGATGATTTTATCAAAGAAAGATTGTCTCTTCGAAGACCAAACGGTGCTATTTCAACAAAGAGAGTTGAGGCGGATGAATATCAGATTGTAAGCGGTGTTTTTAACAATAAAACCACGGGAACCCCGCTTTGCATTTTAATACCCAACACCAATACCAAGAGTGCCGATTACGACAAGACAGGAAGAGTTGCACGTCCCGGACATGCGGATTATACGGCAATGTGCAAATACCACGGTTTTGAGGACTACAGAGGCGGAGGACATTTTAGCGGAAGAATAACAGCAGCAATAGTTGCAGGCGGTGCAATAGCACAGAGTGCACTTTCAAAGAAGGGTATTGAAATAGGATCGCATATTTACAAGCTGTCCGATATAACGGACACATCATTTGATGAGATAGATAACAATGAACTCGTAAAAGAGATTTCTGTTCTTAACAAAAAAGAATTTGCTGTAATAGATGATGCCGCTTCAGAGAAAATGATGCAGGCAATTCTTGATGCGGCAAAGGATGCAGACAGTGTAGGAGGAGTACTTGAAACAGCAATCACAGGTCTTCCCGCAGGTGTCGGTGAGCCCTGGTTTGATTCGGTTGAGAGCATTTTATCTCATGTACTTTTCTCAGTTCCCGGTATCAAGGGCGTTCAGTTTGGCGCAGGCTTTGACAAGGTTTGCGAAAGAGGCAGCAGCTTTAACGATGCTTTCAGAAACGAAGACGGAAAAGTTGTTACGGCTACCAACAATAACGGCGGTGTAAACGGCGGTATTACAAACGGTATGCCGATTATCATAAAGTGTGCGGTTAAGCCCACACCTTCAATTTACAAAGAACAGAAGAGCATAAATCTTAACACGCTTGACAACTCTGATATCGCAATAGAGGGAAGACACGATCCCGCTATTATTCACAGAGCAAGAGTCGTTGTTGATTCGGTATGCGCACTTGCAGTATATGATATGCTTGCGGCAAGATTTGGTACCGACTATTTTGTGAACTAGGTGCCTGACTCACGTAGTGTGTCTGGCTCCTCAAATGGGAGAAAAAATGGAATACGGACTCATAGGCGAACGCCTCGGACATAGTTATTCAAAATTAATACATGAGCAGTTCGGTTTTTACGGATACGAACTAAAAGAAATCCCGCGTGACGGACTCGATTCTTTTATGAGAGAAAAGGATTTCAAGGGTATCAATGTTACGATTCCGTATAAGGAAGACGTAATCAAATACCTTGATTTCGTCGATGAAAGAGCACGTTCAATCGGCGCCGTAAATACCGTGGTTAATAAGGACGGCAAACTGTACGGCTACAATACCGATTATTTCGGACTTAAAACACTTCTTGAATCAAACGGATTTGATTTAAAAGGCAAGAAGATTTTGATTCTCGGTACCGGCGGTACGAGTAAGACCGCATATGCTGTATGCAAACACATGGGCGCGTGGTTTTTAAGCAAGGTTTCAAGAAGTGCGAAAGACGGCGCGATTACCTACGAGGAAGCATACGAAAAGCATGCGGACGCTTCTTACATCATCAATACCACACCAAGCGGAATGTATCCGAATCTTGAAGGAAAACCGATTGATCTTAAAAGATTCAAAAACCTCGAAGGAGTTGCGGATGTAATCTACAACCCCTTAAGAACAAGGCTAATCGAGGAAGCAGAGGAACTTGGCATTAAGTGCTGCTCGGGCCTTAGAATGCTTGTTTTCCAGGCTGTTGCGGCTTGCGAATTCTTCATTGATAAAAGACCTGATGATGCGCTTTCTGAAGCAATCATAAAAGGCCTTATAGGCGATATCGAAAACATTGTTTTAACGGGAATGCCCGGAAGCGGAAAGAGTACCATCGGAAAGCTTCTTGAAAAAGAGTTGAACAAGGAATTCATCGATACCGATGC
>CAMYYF010000150.1:0-4074 GCA_947303375.1 uncultured Lachnospiraceae bacterium | reverse complement strand
TAGAAAACATTTATCTTGTATCTTCATCCTCGATGGATATGTTTGTCGGAATTTCTGCACTGGATAATATAAAGTTTTCCGGCAGGCAGGCTGACGACTGGTACATAAAAGAAGCAGCGGATGCAATGAACGAAGGCAAAATCGTTTACGCAGGAAAGTACAGCAAGCCCGATTACGAACTGATTGTGGCAGGCGGATGCGACCTCGTAATAGAAAACACGATGATTTATCATTCACCCGATGTACTCGATCAGTTAAAGGTTTTTAACATCCCTTACATCATCGATTATTCAAGCTATGAAGAGCATCCTTTGGGAAGAGTCGAGTGGATTAAGTTTTACGGTGCACTCCTTGGAAAAGAGGATGAAGCAAAAGCCATTTTTGATGAGGAAAAAAAGATAGTCGATGAGATAAAAGAAGGCGAGAATACAGGCAAGACAGTAGCATTCTTTTATATCACTTCGAACAATCTCGTACAGGTTAAAAAATCTTCCGACTATATTCCTAAAATGATTGAAATAGCCGGCGGCGAATACATATACGATTATCTTGATGATGAGTCTTCTGCGAAGACTACCGTCAACATGCAGATAGAGGAATTCTACCAAACCGCGAAAGATGCGGATATCATTATCTACAATTCCTCGATAGACCAGAGTGTGGATACGCTCGAGGATTTGTATGCAAAATGTGATTTAATTAAGGATTTTAAAGCCGCAAAGGAAGGCAATGTCTGGTGCACTACGCATGATATGTATCAGCAGTCGCTTTCAACGGCGTATATGACAGAGGATTTGAACAAGGTATTTAACGAGAAATATGACGGTTTGAATTATCTATACAGACTGGAGTAAATTCAGGTAACTTATGGGCAAAAAGAGAACTCTCAGGTACATAATTGCTTTTGCGGTGCTTGTTTTGGGCATCTGTGTTTTCTTTGTGCTTAATGTGTGCATAGGCAGCGTAAAAATCTCCGTTAAGGACGTTCTGGCAGCATTAAGCGGCCGCACATTAGACGAAACTGTTAATACAATTATCTGGAACATAAGACTTCCCAGAACCGTTGCAGTATTTATTTTAGGAGGTGCACTGGCACTTTCCGGATATCTTTTACAGACATTTTTCCACAATCCCATTGCAGGTCCGTTCGTGCTCGGTATATCATCGGGCGCTAAAATGTGCGTGGCTCTTGCAATGGTATTTCTTTTATCAAGATCCCTTAAAGCAAGCAGTATAACACTTATATTGGCAGCATTTGTTGGCGCAATGCTCTGTATGGGATTTGTTCTTTTAATGACCAGAAGAATCGATTCGATGGCGCGCCTCATTGTCTGCGGCGTAATGATTGGATATATCTGTTCAGCGATTACAGAGCTTGTCGTAACATTCGCATCGGATGCAGATATAGTTAACCTTCACAACTGGTCGCGCGGATCGTTCTCCGGAATGACCTGGGACAACGTAAAAGTTATGGCGGTTGTAATTGCTGTATCTTTTATACTTGTATTTCTTTTATCAAAACCCTTTGATGCATACAATCTCGGCGAATCCTTCGCTAAAGGCATGGGCGTAAATGTTAAGGTTTTAAGAGTATTTATCGTACTTTTATCAAGCCTTCTTTCAGCATGCATCGTTGCGTTTGCGGGACCTATTTCCTTCGTCGGAATAGCAGCGCCCCACCTTATTAAAAAATTGTTTAATTCAAGCAAACCGCTTCTTTTAATACCCGCGAGTTTCTTGGGCGGAAGTCTGTTCTGCTTATTCTGCGATCTGCTCGCAAGAAACCTGTTTGCACCGACGGAACTTAATATAAGCACTGTAACCGCGGTATTCGGAGCGCCGATTGTTATAATCATTCTTCTTAACAGGAAAGAAAGGGGGCAGTCATGACGGATATTATTAAGACTGAAAAACTGACTATCGGTTATAACGGAAAGCCCCTCATAAAAGATATAAATATCGCAATTAAAAAGGGCGAAATCATAACAATCATAGGACCTAACGGCGCCGGAAAATCAACACTTTTAAAGAACCTTGCTAGACAGCTTGATCCGATTGAAGGATGCGTATATCTGGAAGATTTTAAGTTGTCTGAAATGTCAGGCAGTGAGCTTTCAAAGAAGGTTGCGATTCTTTTTACAGACCGTATAAAAGGCGAAATGATGAACTGCTATGATGTGGTTGCAACAGGAAGATATCCTTACACGGGATATTTCGGAGTGCTTTCATCTAAGGATAAAGAGATAGTCGAAAACACAATGAAGCTCGTAAAAGTCGAAGAACTTCGCGAGAAAGATTTTAAGAAAATTAGCGACGGTCAGAGGCAGCGAATCATGCTTGCTAGAGCGCTTTGCCAGGAGCCTGAAATCGTACTTCTCGATGAGCCCACATCATTCCTTGATATAAGACATAAGCTCGAGTTTTTAAGTATCTTAGAGAAGATGAAAGAAGATAAAAAACTTACCGTAATTATGTCGGTACACGAACTTGATATCGCACAGAAAATATCGGATCGAATCCTTTGCTTGAAAGGCGATACGGTCGATAAATTCGGAACGCCCGAAGAGGTATTCACAGAAGAGTATATCCGCAATTTATTCGATGTTGCGGAAGATATAAACAAGTATGCAGAAGAGAAGAATATAAAACTTTTCTAGTTGACTAAACTGAGAGAAAAAATGGCAAAAGTAATCATGGTGCAGGGAACCATGTCAGGAGTAGGTAAAAGCTTTCTCGTGGCAGGTCTTTGCAGAATCTTTAAACAGGACGGATATCGCGTGGCTCCTTTTAAGTCACAGAATATGGCGCTTAATTCGTACATCACGGATGAAGGGCTTGAGATGGGTCGCGCTCAGGTCATGCAGGCCGAGGCCGCAGGTGTTAAACCTAAGGTATGCATGAATCCTATTCTTTTAAAGCCCACAGATTCCGTAGGCTCGCAGGTAATCGTAAACGGCGAAGTCTTAGGCCAGATGAGTGCAAGAGAATATTTTGCCTATAAGAAACAGCTTGTACCCTGCATAAAAGAAGCATTTAAAGAACTTGAAAAAATCGCAGACATTATCGTAATCGAAGGTGCGGGAAGTCCTGCAGAAATTAACCTAAAAGAAAACGACATTGTAAACATGGGCATGGCTGAGATAGTTGATGCGCCCGTTCTTTTGGTCGGAGATATAGACAGAGGCGGTGTCTTTGCGCAGCTACTCGGAACGATAATGCTGTTGGAAGACAAAGAAAAAGACCGCATAAAAGGTCTTATCATCAATAAGTTTCGCGGGGATAAAACCATACTTGATCCGGGCATCGATATGCTCGAAGAAAAGGGTAAAATCCCTGTTGCGGGTGTGCTTCCCTACATGAATGTAAGGCTCGAGGACGAAGACAGTTTATCGGACAGATTTGACAATAAACAGCACGGTGTGATTGATATTGCAATTGTTCGTTTTCCACGTATTTCCAACTTTACTGACTTCAATGTGTTTGAGCAGAATTCTTCGGTTTCACTTAGATATGTTACAACTCCCGAAGAACTTGAAAGTGCGGATATGATAATTTTACCAGGCAGCAAAAATACCATCGGAGATCTTAAATGGATGCGCCAGAACGGTATTGAAGCAATGGTTAAAAAGTGCGCTGAGAAAGTGCCTGTATTCGGTATATGCGGCGGTTTCCAGATGCTTGGAAAATCAATTGACGATCCCGACAAAATCGAAGAAGGCGGCAGCATAAACGGCCTAGGACTTCTTGATATTGAAACTGTTTTAAAGAGCGAAAAAACCAGAACGCAGAAGACCGGGTACTTAAATGAAATCGGTGGCATTTTATCAGGCCTTTCAGGGCTTGAATTTGAAGGTTATGAGATACATGTGGGTGAGACAAGCGGTAATGCTTCGGACATAATCTGCAACGGAAATATCTACGGTACATATATTCACGGTATCTTTGACAAAAAAGAAATTGCGGAGACGGTTATAAAAACTCTGGCTGATAAAAAGGGTGTCGAAATCAGTGACGACAACCTGATGGATTATGCTTCTTTTAAGGAAAAGGAGTACGACCGCATGGCGGATATTT
>CAMYYF010000149.1:0-4083 GCA_947303375.1 uncultured Lachnospiraceae bacterium | reverse complement strand
ATTAATCATAAAAGAAACGAGAAATCGAAATGATTATTAGAATTAACGAATATTCGGACATTCCGATATATATGCAGATCAGAAATCAAATAGTAATGGGAATCTCCTCGGGCGAATTATCGGCCGGGGAGCAGCTTCCTACGGTCAGGGCGCTGTCCATGGAAATCGGAATCAATACGATGACCGTCAGCAAAGCCTATCAGATCCTTAAATCCGAGGGCTATATTTTAACGGACCGTAAAAACGGCGCCAGAGTCCGTATGGAAATAAACCAGTCAAAGTCCATAAGCAATGAAAATGCTGACGAATTAAGGCGAATAATTTCGGAAGCGAAGATTTCCGGTATTGCTAAAGAAGATTTTGACAAACTGATTGATGAAATGTGGGGTA
Source organism: uncultured Lachnospiraceae bacterium (assembly GCA_947303375.1). Taxonomy (GTDB): domain Bacteria; phylum Bacillota; class Clostridia; order Lachnospirales; family Lachnospiraceae; genus UBA3766. The sequence continues at coordinate 3,693 of CAMYYF010000149.1, read as the reverse complement.
AATGATATGAATGATTTTTTACTTGGATTAATAATGTTTATATGCCTTGTTCCTTCGGTGGTTTTGCTTTATGTAATGATGTATCCGAAGAACTGGCAGAAAAAACAGCGTATATTCGGAGTTAACAACAGACCTGAATTCAAAACGGATAAAAGCGCTGAATTTATTGATATTGTTGTCAACACTCATAAAAAACAGGGCACTGCTATTTTAATCGGAATTCTTGTGATTTCAACGCTGCTTCTCTTTGTGCCGAGCCTGACAATTAAAATGATTGTCTGGACTGTATTTGTTTACATTGCTTTGGTTGTCATTTGTATTCCTTATGCACTCGGCAATTCAGAACTGAAAAAATACAAAAAATGCCTGGGGATAGTAAACGAAGGCGTTCTTTATGCAGATCTTAAAAACGCCTCCAATATTCACGCTTTAAATAAACCGCTCCTTTTTGGTGCAAACATTGTTGGTTTACTGATTATAGTTTTAGCCGTACTCATTGACCTCGGATTACTTTTACCTCTTAAGGTTTTTGAGGGTGCGTTTGTCTGCACAGCATTAGTTGCATCGATTATTGCCACAAACTTTATTATCCTGCCTATTGCTTTTATGATCGATAATTCCAGAAATGAAGTTATCAGCGAAAACAGCGATATTAATGCAAACTACAACCGCTCAAGGAAAAAGATTTTTTCGGATTATATGATTTTCTTTTCCTTGTTAAATAATATTTTTGCACTTATAGTTCTGGCTTGTGCGCTTTTCTTAAATGCGGAGATTTTGCTTGTTCTGCTTTTGGGAGTATATATACTGGTTATGATTACGGTTACGTTTATTTACGCATTTAAGAAACTGGCTATTGATAAAAGATATTATAAAGAAGAAACAAACTTTGTCGAAGATGACGATGACCACTGGATTTTAGGCATGTTTTATTACAACCCCAACGACAGAAAGCTTAATGTCGATAAAAGAGTGGGCGTCGGAATAACGATAAATATGGCCCATCCTGTCGGAAAAATCATCACAGGCTTTGGCATACTGACAATTGTGGGTTCGATTGTTGCTTTAATCTGGATCGGACTTATGTCTGTCACCCCCATAAGAATCATTGAAAACAACGATTACGTAATATGCCATCAGTTGACGGATGAATACAAAATCGCCAAATCAGACATCACTTCGGTTGAGTACGGCAACTTCAAAGATCTTAGAGCTTCAAGAACCGCCGGTACCGGAATGGAAAATGTCGCAAAAGGTACCTGGACTGTAAACGGCGAAGCCGGCTGCAAACTCTTCCTAAATCCCCAGGCCGGAAAATACATCAAAATCGTGACTTCGGATAAAGTTTACTACATAAGCGAAAATACGGCGGAAGAAACCGAATCACTATACGAAAAACTAAACTAAAAAAAGCCCGAGCAATCGGGCTTTTTTTACTTCTTTTCGTTTTTCATTTGTTCATAAAAAGCTTTATATCTGTATACTGTTCGCTCACTAAGGTTCTTGCTTTTAGCAATTTCAATTACAGTCATTCCACTCTCATAACAAGATACAAAATCATTATAAATTGACATCCATTTTTCGTTATGTTTTTGTCTGCCGCTTATCTTTCTGTTTTTATAATACTCCAGTTCTTTTTTTAAGGTTTCGTTCTCTTTTTCCAGTTTTTCTATTCTTTTTATTGCTTCTTCTAAATTATTGTATTTTTTCATATTTTATTCATCCTTGTTTTAATTCATTTTCAACTGCATTTTCTATAAAGCGATTAAGAGAAATTCCCATTTTGCCTGCCTTAAGTGCTGCCTCCTGATGCATTTGCGGTGTTAATCGAAGATTAAGTTTCCCTGAATATGGTTTTTCCGGCGAAACACCATCTTCTTTGCACCATTCCAGATAATCTTCAACAGAATTTCTAAATTCCGTTTCCAATTCTTTTACCGAAGTCCCCGAAAAAGTTATTACTGTTCTCGTGTTAATAACCATTCCGGTGAAAATGCTATTATCTTCGTCATATTCAATTTTGGCAACATAACCTTTGTATGTCATATTTTTACACCTGCGTTACTTAGAAACTTCCTCACAGACACTATTGCTCCTTTATCCGTATTCTTTTCAGGGTGAGGTCTGTGAAATACGGCTCTTTCTCCATTTAACTCAACTCTTATTCGTGAACCTTTCCCTTCAGATATTTTGGCTCCTAAAGCCATAAACAAGGATTCAATATCGGACCATGTTATATCTGATTTTATAGGGTTGCTGAATATGTCTGTGTAGGTTTTTATTTGTTTATTATTCATATGGTACTACCTCGTGGTACTATTGTCAAGTACTTTACTGTCAATGTCATCTTGTCATTATTATATATTTTCATGCTGTTACTGTCAAATTGACATTGTCTGTGACGTAACATCTGAAATTATATACTTTTTACTTATTTTTCTTTATAATAGAACTAGTTTGAAAACGAGGTCTTAATATGGATAGCACCAGTTTGATTTTTACCGGAGATATCGGATTTGATAAATATATGGATAAAAGATGGGAGGATGAAAATCTTCTCTCCGATGAAGTGCGCACGTTTTTATCCTCGGGCGACCATTTGATTGTAAATGTCGAAGGTCCGCTATTCGAAAGAAATCAGATTGATGCGACGACCGGCGCTTTGTCGCTCGTTCACAGCATGGATCCGAAGGTCGGAGATTTCCTTCAAAGCATCGGCGCCGATATCTGGAATATCTGCAACAACCATATAATGGATGCGAAAGAAGAAGGTATTAAAGCGACTCTTAAAAATGCCGCTTCGCACGGTGCGATAACTCTCGGTGCCGGCATGAATGAAGCGGAAGCAAGAAAGCCCGTTATCATAAAAGAGGCCGGCGGCATCGGAATGATAGGAGTCGGTTATCAGAGAGCCTGCAGAAAAGCAGGTCCCGAAACTCCCGGATGTTTTTCCTGGAGCGACCTTGATGAAATAGAAAAGATCATAAAAGAAATAAAAAAGACCTGCAGATGGTGCATCGTTGTGGCACATGCAGGTGAAGAATTTACCGCACTTCCCACACCTTATACAAGAGACAGATATCTTAAATTCCTGGAAATGGGTGCGGATATCATTGTGGCACATCATCCTCATGTTCCGATGAACTATGAGACTGTAGGGGATAAAATAATCTTTTACTCGCTCGGCAATTTCATCTTTGATACACCTTATCAGAGATCGCAGTTTAATACCGAGTTCGGATTGTTTGTAAAATTGAATTTATCCGAAGAGTCATTTTCTTTTGAGCCGTTCGGCATCAGAATAGACAGAGAAAACGAACGGGTAGTCAAAGGCGACTTGCCTGCTATTTTCACCGATGTACAAAAGGATGATTACGAAAAACTTGCTCCGCTCGCAGCAAAAATGTTTATCGAAAATACCAAAAAGCAGCTTCGATTCTTAAAACCCGAGCAGTTTGAAAACGCAACCGAAGAAGATTTCTACAATAACTTTTATGAGCCTCTTCGAAGCGGACGTGTTCCGGGAGAAACGCTTGATTTTCAGATAATTTACCCGTTATCGCTTAAGGCGGACGAGGGAGCGTGGAAAGAAAGCAGCCTTGAAGGCGTAAAAGATTTTATATTAAAGCAGATGAACTAAATGAACGACAGAAACGATTGGATAAATGCAAAAAATGAATTAATGGAAGCTCT
>CAMYYF010000148.1:0-4091 GCA_947303375.1 uncultured Lachnospiraceae bacterium | reverse complement strand
TGTCGGAATACTGCCATACGGTGATTTCGTAAGGGAAGTAAATCTGTGTATCGTAAAGCGCAAACCACTTGTCGTATTCGCCGAGCTTGTTGACTTCGACTAACTTTGTAAATGTATTAAGATTGCCGTAAATGGCAGGATTGTAACCTGCATTTTTAACAGCATCCATAAAAGCAATAGCACATTCGGTACGTGATTCCTTTGACTGGTTGTAGCTTCTTGCTTTGTCATTGTAAAGATCTTCAACATCGATAGCAATGGGATAAGTGATATTGTATCCGTCAATTTCATTTAACACATATTCGGCTTCTTCTCTTGCTTCTGCAGGGTTGATTGCCTGCGTAAAGAAGTAAACACCCACATCGATACCTGCTGCGGTTGCACCTTCCACATTTGCCTTAAAGTTTTCATCTGTTACGAGTTTGCCGGTTTCATATCCTCGAAGTCCGAGTCTTATCATGGCATATTCAACACCCGAGTCGGCTACCTTTTGCCAGTCGATATCGCCCTGGAATTTGGATACATCGATTCCTTTTACGGATTTGGTTTCGCCGTCAACCTTGTATTCAAGGAAACCTTCGTTTGCAATGATGTTTTCGTTTTCGAAGTTAGCCTGCGGAATAGTGTGGTCAATCTCAACGAATTCGTAATGGTTGTTGTTGTAATATACGAAGTATTCGGGATACATTTTACGAAGCATGCTGACGATACCGTTGCTGTTTTCGGCCGTATCCTTAAGCTCCGCATAAAAACCTGCCGTAGCCTGCTCGGCTGCATCTTCTCTGGCAAGTTTAACCATCTCGTCGACTTCTTCTTTAGTGTATGTAACTTCAGCCACAGGTGCTTCTTCGTTCTTTTTAACTTCGTCTTTATATAATTTTACGGACTGATATGCAACTGCGAGAGAAGCGAGTGTAATAAGACTTAAGAACACTATCGCTATTACAAATCCGATTACGCTTTTCTTTTTCTTTTTCCTGGGTTGCAATTCATTTAATGTTGATTTGTCGCTCATTTTAAATCCTCTTCATTTCAGCTTATCCAATGTTTCGCAAAATATGTGTTTTGAAAAAACTCCATACTTAATAATATTATACATTATCCGGACTCTTTTATCAAATTATATAAAAGCGTGTCTTTTATGATTAACCGTGTCGGTCAATGGCATTTCTGTCTTTTAAATCAAGTACTTTTATGATAAAATCTTTATGTTTGAAATGAAATTTTGGAGGTTTCGATGGACGCTTACAAAAAAGAATTTATTGATTTTATGGTAGAGAGCAAGGTGCTCAAATTCGGTGATTTCACATTAAAGAGCGGAAGAAAATCACCTTTCTTTATGAATGCCGGCGCATATGTAACCGGATATCAGTTAAAGAAACTCGGCGAATATTACGCCAAAGCTATACACGATGTGTACGGAGACGATTTCGATGTACTCTTCGGACCGGCATACAAGGGTATTCCTTTGTCGGTAACAACAGCAATCGCATACAGCGAATTATATGGAAAAGAGGTCAGATACTGTTCCAACAGAAAAGAAATAAAGGATCACGGTGATACCGGAATTCTTCTCGGTTCAAAGTTAAAAGACGGCGACAGAGTGGTAATTATTGAAGACGTAACCACATCGGGCAAGTCAATCGAGGAAACCTTCCCCATCATCAAGGCACAGGCAGACGTTACAATCGTAGGCCTTATCGTAAGCCTTAACAGAATGGAGAGAGGTCTTAATACCGAAAAATGCGCACTTGACGAAATCAAGGAAACATACGGCATCAACACAGCGGCCATCGTATCCATGGCAGATGTTACAGAAGCCTTGTACAACAAGGAAATTAACGGTGAAGTTATAATCGACGACACCATAAAAGAAGCAATCGACAAGTATTACGAAGAATACGGCGCTAAATAAGTGGAGATATAAATGTTTAAACTTCCGAATGCGAATTACAAATTCACGGACAAAAAAATATCGCCGCTTTCTGTAATGAGCATAGTGCTTTCATTCATTTCGTTTGTGGCACTTCTTGTTTCACTTATTATGTCATTTAAACTGGCAGGGCAGATAGAGACAAGAGTGGGAATAACGGCAATTTTATGCCTCTTATTTTCACTCACTTCCGTTGTGCTCTCCATCAGAACATATTTTCAGAAAAACGTTTATCACATTTTCTCGCATATCGGGCTCGGAATAGCAGCGGTAAATCTTATTTACCTTATGTATGTGTACGGGCTTGGTATGATAGGTTAAAGGAAGATTATGACAGAAAGATACGAATTATCAAAAGAAAGAATTGAAGAAATCGTAACGGAAGCAGAAGGACTGGGTAAATATGGTCCTTTTTTCGTTTCCGTTTCAAAATATGTGAAGGGACTTTTAAGTATCTACGAAGATATAAAAGTTAACGGTCCAATAGGAAATAAATCTCTTGAAGAATTAAGGGAGAGAAATGATTTTCTCTACGGCGAGATTTACTCGGGAAATTATAAAACATCATATCTTAATCCAGATTACGCATATGAAGCTTTGGGTGAAGCGGGAGTTCTTTTATCCGCCGTTTACGCCGAAATATTCGGTATGATTCCATATGTCTTTGAGTGCGACATAGAAGAACTTGTAATCCGCATGGAACTTTTCCTTGAAGTGTACGGTAACGTGCTTCTTTTAGAAGGGGAAACCGTAAAAGCAGAAGAGCTTCGCGAAATCCTTTACTACTATGTATTTGATTACACGGAAGACGAATCGGTTAAAAGAATCAACAAGCAGCTTACGATTGACAATGCTTATGCAAATAAAATCATTGAAAACTATGACTTATCCGATGTAAGAACACTTTTTGCATTCGGCGAATATGTCGGAAAAAGCGAGGAAGAAACATTCCTTGCAATGGCTTCTTTGGATGAAAAAGACATTGAGATCATGAGCAGAACCTATACCGAAGGCTTCAAAAAAGGTTTTGTCGTATCAAAGAAAGATTTGTCTAAGAAAAAAACCGTGAACCTTCGCTACAGATTAGGGTTTGAAAGAGTGGCCAAGGATGCAATTAAGCAGTTTAGACAGATGGGTCTTGAAAGCGTAATCTACAGAGCAGGTTATGATATCTTTTCAAGAACCGGTATCTTTAAACCCGGTTATTACGGCGGACTTGCGAATCCCCAGTTTGACGAAGATCATAAGGAAGACATGTCACTTGTTTTAAACGGCCAGCTTGTAACAAGACGTATCGAAGGCATAAAAGCAGCATACGAAGAATTAAAGAAGGAAGCCGAAGAATGGGCCGGTCCCGCATGCATGGAGATTTTCGGAGAGGATTCCTTTGTGCCTTCGGAATGTGCGCATGCAGCAAGATACGGCAGTAAAAAGCAGGAGCTTATCACGGACTTTAGAAAAAAGAGTTCCGAGATTACCAACGAATACATTAAGAGAGAAGAGAGATCTTTTACGATTATTGCATGGCCCGTTCCCGCAATCGGAAATTACGAGGAAATTCTAAAAGAAATAATTACAGTCAACACACTTCCCGTGGATACATATCAGAAAATCCAGCAGACATTAATCGATACCCTGGATAAATCCGACTACATCCATGTCGTAGGATGTAACGGCAATAAAACGGATTTAAAGGTTAAGCTCGCGGATTTAAAAGATCCTTTAAAAGAGACCAAGTACGAAAACTGTCTCGCAGATGTAAACATTCCTTTGGGCGAAGTATTTACATCTCCCGTACTTAAGGGCACAGAGGGTGTTTTGCATGTAAAAGAAGTATTTTTAAACGATCTTAAATTCAAAAATATAGAACTTGAAATAAAGGACGGAAAGATATCCGCATATACATGCACCAACTATGAGGATGAGAAAAAGAACAAAGAATTCATCGATGAAAATCTTTTATTCTATCATCCGACACTTCCTATGGGAGAGGCTGCAATCGGAACGAATACATATGCGTATGCGCTTGCAAAGAAATACGATATCTTCAACAAGCTTCCAATTCTTATTGCAGAGAAAATGGGACCGCATTTTGCATTCGGTGACACATGCTATTCGAACGAAGAGAGCGTAAAGGTATACAATCCCGACGGCAAGG
>CAMYYF010000147.1:0-4094 GCA_947303375.1 uncultured Lachnospiraceae bacterium | reverse complement strand
GTCAAAGCTTTTATGCATTCGGAGAGACTTAAGAAGCATATCAAATTCCTTTACAAAAAAGGTGCAATGTACAGAGTCTACAACGGCAATCTTTTATATCACGGCTGCGTTCTTTTAAACGAAGACGGTACTTTTGCACATTCCGATATCTGCGGTAAGGATACTTACGGCAAGAGCCTTTATGAGCTGCTTGAAGATTATGCAAGAAAAGCTTATTTTTCACCGATAGGTTCTTCGGACAGAATAAAGGGCGGAGATATTTTATGGTACTTATGGTGCGGCCCAAAGTCGCCTTTATACGGCAGAGATAAAATGACCACGTTCGAGAGACTTTTTATCGCCGATAAGGAGACTCACAAAGAAAAGAAGGATGCATATTATTCCTTCATCGAAGAAAGCGCAGAAGTTGCGGATGCAATCCTAAAAGAATTCGGCGCGACAGGCAAATATTCGCATATTATAAACGGTCACGTGCCCATTGAAATAAAGAACGGTCAGACACCGATTAAGGCCGGCGGAAAAGTTCTTATGATAGACGGCGGTTTCTCCAAGGCTTACCACGAGAAGACCGGAATGGCAGGCTATACACTTGCCATCGACTCACACGGAATGTGGCTCGTACAGCATGAAAAGTTTGAATCCAAAGCGAAAGCCATCGCAGGCGAAACAGACATTCTTTCCGATACTCTCAAAGTCATGGATTTTGACGAGAGAATGTATGTGCGTGATACCGACAACGGCAAGAGATTAATGGAAGAAGTGGCAGATCTCGAAGAACTTCTTAGAGCTTATCAGGACGGAAATCTGACATAAATGACACAAAAACCCCGTCCCCCGGTGTCAAAATATTAACTTTAAATAGACCGCCTTTTATGGTAAAATATCAGAGTAATTAATGTTTTCAGACACCAGCTGAAAGGATTGACGAAATGAAGAATATACTGTGTAAAAACTGTGGCGGAAGTATGATTTTGGACGCATCGGCAACGACTGCTGTATGTAAGTATTGCGGGTCAACTTATGTGTTGAACCATGAAGATACCGATTATTACAAGCAGTTCTATAAAAGGATGCGTTCTTTTTTTACCCTTTCAAAGGATGAGCAGGCAAGACGCCTAAAGGCTGATGAGCTCTGGGAGACTGCGGAGGATAAAAAATTCGAATGTCTGGACGGTAAAGACATAGAGGTCAGATATCTTTATTCGCATAAAGATCCCGCTGCGGATTCATACACTGCAAGAAGAAATATTATTTATCATTTTGAAGAAAAGAATGCGGACTGCGTGGAGAAGTTTAGAAAAGCAATTTCCATGCTTGATTATCCGTCTGCCGATACCAAGAGTTTAAGTGATTTCTTCCCTCATATAAACGGAGGATTTGAACTTGAAGGGGGCGAAAGACTTCTTGTAATCACCAAGGGAGAGGATGAATATCCTTTAAGACTCTTTGGTACGCTTTCCGGAAGACATGTGGCATGGATTATAAGCCGTCTTGAGAACTTATGCTGCGTGCTTGAATATAACGGTCTTGCACATGCGGATTTAAATATCGATTCGATTTATATCAACCCTTATGATCATACCGCATTTCTTTACGGCAACTGGTGGAATGCTGGAAAGCACAATACACACACGAGAGGCATATTCCTTGATGTAGCCGACAATCTTGTGAACTTAAGAAAGATTGCCAAGGAACTGCTCGGATTTAAGGCGGATGAAAAAGTCATTCCCGACGGTGATAATATCCCACAGGCTCTGGCTGATTTTATAAACGGAAGTCCCAAGGTAAACGCTTACGAAGATTTTGCTTACTGGGATGAAATGTTAATAAAGGCCTTCGGTGAAAGAAAGTTTATCAATATGGATACCGAAGACGGTGAGATTTACAAATAACTGACGGAGACATAAATGGGCAGAGGAAGCTACAGGGCTTCGGACTGGGCTAAGCTTAGAAGCAGTATCAGCACATCCGTAAGCGCCGAAGAAATATATGCCAACAGAATAAAGGCTCTTACACCTTTATCGGACATTCATTCAAAGGAAACCGAAGGGTGTAAACAGATTCGTGAATCCAGGGATTCTGAGGATTCACCCGAATCGACACCTGTTATCATAGGCTTTGATGTGACGGCTTCAATGGGATATCTTGCAAAGGAACTTGCGCTTAATTCCATGAACAAAATCATCACCAATCTTTACAAAGAAAAACCGATTTCAAATCCGCATATTTTATGTGCGGCCATAGGTGATTCAAGGGCGGATAAATATCCTCTTCAGGTAACGCAGTTTGAGGCGGACATAAGAATCATTGAACAGCTGATAGACTTGTATTTAGAAGGCGGCGGTGGCGGTAACGGCGGAGAAAGTTACAATCTTTTATGGTATTTTGCCGCGAAGCATACAAAGGCCGACTGCTTCGAGAAACGTTCTAAAAAAGGATATCTTTTTACGATAGGCGATGACGCGAGTCTGGGAAACCTTTCGCCTGCAGAGATAAAGAGAATATTTAATGACGATGTTCCGTATGTTTTATCCGATGAGGAGCTTTTAAGAAAAGCCGAGAAAAACTACAATGTTTTTCATATCGTAATTGAAAACGAACAGGCCGACGAAGAAAAGATTTTCAGAAAATGGCAGGAATTAATGCCGGGAAAAGTGACGGTCATAAATAAAAAAGATATTTCATTCTTAGCCGATATAATATTTGCAATCATTTCGGTATCCGAAGGAAAGACAGCGAATGAAGCATTAAAATCCATGGACCAGGATAAGGCGGAAAAGGCAGCGGAGTCACTGGCATATATCGAAGTGCCTAAGAAACAGTCTTCAATTGTATTTTAAAAAATTTATATAAACGGAGGTTCCATTATGGGTAGGGGCAGTTATCGTGCATCAGACTGGACTAAATTAAAACAGTCGAGAGGTATTACAAGTTCATCAAGCGCAAGTACAATTTTCCAGGTATCAAAAGCCAAGGAACAGTATTTGCCAAAATTCATCAATGTCAGAGAATCAAGAGACTCAGAGGATTCACCGAATTCAACACCTATTATTTTAGGATTTGACGTTACAGGTTCCATGGGTTATCTCGCAGAAGAGATTGCAAAGAATGCTTTAAACGAAACGGTAACTCAGATTTATGCCAAAAATCCTGTTACCAATCCGCATATTATGTGTGCTGCATTTGTAGAGGCAGAAGATCCCGACGGACTTCAGGTAACACAGTTTGAAGCAGACATCAGAGTAGTTGAACAGTTACTTGATTTAAGAGTAGGCTTCGGCGGAAACTGGTACAGCTATGATTCACTGCTTTGGTATTTCGCAGCTAAGCATACTTCAATCGATTCTTTCGAGAAGAGAGGAAAGAAAGGTATTCTGATCGGAATCGGCGATGAAATAGCAGATAATGATGGCAGACATGTGCTTTCAAAGAAAGAGATAAAAGACATGTTTGGCGATAAAGTTGATAAAGAAATCACTCTTGCCAAAGCATATGAAATGGCAAGCGAGAAATATGAAATAATTCATATTATCACGGGAAACAATCAGAAGAATGCATGGAAAACATGGACCGAACTTCCCTACATGAAGGGCAGAGTGGCTATCCTTAATCCTTCGGATATCGGATGTCTGTCGGAAGTAATTACATCCATTCTTCAGTTGATTAACAAGGGCAACAGAGAAGATATCATCAATCAGTGGCCCGAGAAGATTCGTCCTATCATTAAGGAAGCTGTAAAAGAAATTAAGTTTTAATGAAAGCACACATTGTAATCGGCAAAAATTTCGGAGATGAAGGAAAAGGCCTTGCAACGGACTGCTTCGCGAAACTGGCAATTAAAAACGGTCAGTCTGCCATAGCAGTTCGTTTCAACGGCGGAGCGCAAGCCGGCCACACGGTAGATACACCCTGTGGGCGGTTTGTTTTTCATGAGCTCTCATCCGCATCTTTTAGGAAGGTTGATACCTACTGGGCAAAGGATTTTCTGCCGGATTTATACAAGCTTGGCGAAGAACTTGACGAATTTAAGGCGTTAACAGGCTTTGCTCCTAAAATATACGCGCACCCCTACTGCCGTATAGTTACGATAGATG
>CAMYYF010000146.1:0-4101 GCA_947303375.1 uncultured Lachnospiraceae bacterium | reverse complement strand
GACACATGCTATTCGAACGAAGAGAGCGTAAAGGTATACAATCCCGACGGCAAGGAAATGATTGCCAAAGAAAACGGTGAAGCCTACACATACTGCCATACCGATGTAACGATTCCATATGATGAGTTGGGACTCCTTGAAGCGGTTGATTACAATGGTGTAGCGGTTAAACTCATCGAAAACGGCAGATTCGTACTTGAAGGCTGCGAAGAACTCAATATTCCTCTGGAAGGAATTTAATTAAATTTTTTGTAACATTCTTTTATGTGGTTTGTTTATATATCAGAAAAGCAATCTGAGAATCATAAACAAACCATATTTTATGAGGCGTTTATGAGTATTAAAAACAAAGACGACAACAAAGAATACTTTACTACCGGACAGCTTGCGAAGATGGCCAAGGTATCTGTCAGAACCATCAGATTTTACGATACGGCCAATATCTTAAAGCCGAGCGTAATCGATGAAGATACCGGCGCAAGATTTTATGTTCGCGAAGATTTTCTTAAGCTCGAGCAGATTCTTTTATACAAGTATCTCGGATTTTCCTTGGATGAAATCAAGGAACTGATGCTTAATTCGGATGACAAGAATTTTATGCTTGATTCGCTGAAACTGCAGAACAAACTTGTGGATGATAAAATCGAGCAGATGCAGCTTGTAAAAGATGCGATAAACGAAACTCTTAATGCTTATGAGAAAAACAAAAATATTGACTGGGATAAGATGCTTAAGATTACCGAACTTACAGGTTTGGAAAACTCTCTTAATACGCAGTACAAAAACTCCGGCAATATTTCGGCCAGAATAGATCTTCACAAGAATTATTCCGTCAATAAAAAAGGATGGTTTCCCTGGCTCTTTGAAGAAGTATTTAAAAATGTTGATAAGAAAAAGACGGTTACAATTCTTGAAATCGGCTGCGGCAACGGAGCTTTCTGGATTGAGAACATAAAAAAGATACCTGAGAATGTAAACGTTATCCTGTCGGATGTTTCCATCGGAATGGTAAATGATGCGGAGAACGGACTTAAAAAGGCAGCAGGAAAGAGCGAGAAATTAAAAAAATTAGTCAGTGAGAATTTTAAGTTCGAAGCGTTTGATTCCGAGGATTTGCCCGTAAAGGACGAATCGATAGATATAGTTATAGCCAATCACATGCTCTTTTATTTTGACAAACCGGATAAGGTTTTATCCGAATCCAAAAGAGTGCTTAAGAAAGGCGGATTCCTTTTTGCCAGTACATACGGAAGTGCTCATATGAGGGAAATAACAGACCTCGTAAAAGAATTTGACGACAGAATCGCACTTGCTGCAAAGGATCTTTATCTTATATTCGGACTTGATAACGGCGAGAAAATATTAAAGAAATATTTTACGAATATAGAGAAAAACTTATATGACGATTATCTGTACGTCGATAAGGCCGAACCGCTGCTTGAATACATAATGTCCTGCCACGGCAATCAGCGACGATACATACCGGACCGTTATAAGGAATTCAAAGTATTCGTTGAAAAGAAAACCAAAAAAGGATTTAAAATCACGAAGGAATCGGGGTATTTTAAAGCCTTTAAATCTTAAACGGATATAAGGAGGCGGTACTATGAATGAAAAGAAGAAGTTTAAAAAGAAAACGTTTATTCTTCTCATAGTGCTGCTTTTTTCTATTATTGCAGGAAGAAATGCGATTTGTTTTTTTGCAGAGAAAGTATTAAATCCCTACGAATCGGTAACATTTGCCGGAAGTCGGGGAAGGTATGTTTTCGACAGACACGGTTCTCACTGTTTTTTGACTGCAAGTGAATCAGGTATGTTTTACGACGAGAAAGAAATAGAAATACCAAAATTATTATATTATACTGCGGTTTTGCGTGTGGCATCATTAAACATTGAAAACACCAATGCATATTTTCCCGATGGCTGCTGTGTAGACGGATTTATATGCCACATCACTTTAATCAGAAAAGACGGTACAAAAGTAGAACATCGTACTTATGAATATAATTTTCCTCCCGGAGAGAAATTAGACAGGATGTATAAATTTATGTCTGCGGTTGACAGAAAAAGGCTGATAAGACATATGTGTACGGAAATAAGTCATACAAAGGTTTATCGGGAAATCAAATATAAAATTCATGATTTTATAATACTACTGAAAAATATATTTTAAAAAAATTAAAAAAAGTACTTGCGCATTACGTTACGTCACCCTATATAATGTTAATATCGAAAAGGAACATTTCGATATTCAGCTGAAAAAAATTGGAATATTAACATTATATGTTTTCGCTTAGGCGGGAAAGGAGTCATAAATGACGATTATAGTAACAGGTGGCGCAGGCTTTATCGGAAGCAACTTTATCTTCCATATGCTTAATAAATATCCGGACTACAGAATTATCTGTCTGGATTGTCTTACATACGCAGGAAATCTTTCCACACTCGAACCTGTAATGGATAATCCCAACTTCAGATTCGTAAAGGAAAGCATTACCGACAGGGCAGCAGTTGAAAAGCTTTTTGAAGAAGAACATCCTGACATGGTTGTAAACTTCGCTGCAGAGTCCCATGTTGACCGTTCAATTGAAAATCCTCAGGTTTTCCTTGATACAAATATTATCGGTACCAGCGTTTTGATGGATGCCTGCCGCAAATACGGCATCAAGAGATATCATCAGGTATCTACCGACGAAGTATACGGAGACCTTCCTCTTGACAGACCTGATATGTTCTTTACGGAGACTACTCCTATTCATACATCAAGTCCCTACTCATCATCAAAGGCAGGTGCAGACCTTTTGGTACTTGCTTACCACAGAACATACGGACTTCCCGTAAGTATCAGCCGCTGCTCGAATAACTACGGACCTTATCATTTCCCCGAAAAACTCATTCCTTTAATGATTATCAATGCACTTCATGACAAGCCCCTTCCCGTATACGGCGAAGGCCTTAATGTAAGAGACTGGCTTTATGTTGAAGATCACTGCAAGGCAATCGACCTCGTAATTCACAAGGGAAGAGTAGGAGAAGTATACAATATCGGCGGTCATAACGAAATGAGAAATATCGATATCGTAAAACTTATCTGCAAGGAACTTGGAAAACCCGAGAGCCTCATCACATATGTAACAGACAGAAAGGGCCACGATATGCGTTATGCAATCGACCCCACCAAGATTCACGATGAACTCGGATGGCTTCCCGAGACTATGTTTGCAGACGGTATAAAGAAGACCATCAAATGGTATCTTGATAACGAAAGCTGGTGGGAGCCTATCGTATCGGGCGAATATCAGAACTATTACGAGAAAATGTATGCAAACAGATAACTTAATTCTTTTATGATGAAGGGCTGCGTAATTAACGCAGCCTTTTTTTATGATTTTTAAATATGCATAGGTACGCAAGGGATGGTATAATAAAATATAATCTATGTAGAGGAGGGAAAAATTATGGAAGAGAATAATGTTGAAATCACATACGACAAAAACTTTAATCGTAACAAATGTATAATGATTTTTCTGGCTCTGCTTTTTATTCATAATTTTGTGATTAATGCATCGAGTATTCAGAAAATCACATACTTTTATGTTTGGATTCACAACATGATTGAGGATCCTGCATTTGTTGTAAGTTCTTTCTTTTTACAGACATTTAAAACAATACTCGTTTATCTGGTACCGTTTTCGTTTGATTCGGTCATCATCACGGTAACCTCGATAATCTACATCATTCTTATTGTAAGAGCGTGCATTCAGAGTCCGGGCCCCAAAGCCGAAACGGATAAAGTATTATCGCAGGTACTTCTGGTTCATTATATCGCGACTCTGGTACAGGGATTTTCGTTTGTTATAGTAGGCGCTGTACTGCTTATATTCCCTTCAATCAGGAAGGATATTTTATTCCTGTATCCTGTAGCTTTTGACTTCGTTACAGGCGGCGTAATACTTGCATGGTGCTTATTTATGAGGATTGTATACGGAGTATTCAAAAGCAAGAAAAGAAGAAAAGAATTATACGGAGTATAAAAGATTGGAGACATCATATGGAAAGACCGACACCGCCCTGGATTAACGAGATTCCCGAAGGGGCATT
>CAMYYF010000145.1:0-4113 GCA_947303375.1 uncultured Lachnospiraceae bacterium | reverse complement strand
CATCAAGTGACCAGAATTCCTTGGGAATAAAAGCATTTATCTCAGCTTCTCTGTCACAGATCATCTTTAAAGTAACCGACTGTACACGGCCTGCAGAAAGGCCTCTTTTAATCTTAGCCCATAAAAGAGGGGAAATTCTGTATCCAACCATTCTGTCAAGAACACGACGTGTCTGCTGAGCATCCACGAGGTTCATATCAATATCACGAGGATTCTTTAATGCCTCTTTTACGGCAGACTGAGTGATTTCGTTAAATGTAATACGGGCAACTTTCTTCTCTTTTAGGTTCAAAGCTTCATAAAGATGCCAGCTGATTGCCTCTCCCTCACGGTCAGGGTCGGTTGCGAGATAAATCTTGTCTGCCTTCTTAACTTCCTTACGAAGATTTGAAAGCACATCGCCTTTACCGCGAATCGTTATATATTTAGGATCGAAATTTTCGTCAAAACCGAGCTGGCTCTTGGGCATATCTCTGACATGACCCTGGGAAGCAACAACTTCATAATTTGAACCCAAAAATTTCTTAATTGTCTTTACCTTGGCAGGTGATTCCACGATTACCAAATACTTTGCCATAAAAAACTCCAATCAATATTTCGCATTATATATAGAAGAAAAAGCGAAATATTATTCCCTTTCTACATTACACAATAAAAGAATTTACACTATAAAAATGCATTTGACAAGTAAAAGATTTATAAAATAAGTTTTTCATGGCAATAAAAAAATGCCATTTGTAGGACACAAACGGCATTTTAAATACTATGTATTTAAGTGGTCTTTATAAAGCTCGCAATTAAATTTACGGGATAAGTTTGCGAAAGTTTCTTTTTTAATACTTTAGGGAAGGTAACCGTAAAATATTTCTTTAGCATCTTGGGCAAAGTCTTCGTAAATGCATGTTTAAACGATAGTTTAAATACAAACCAGCTAATCGGTCCGACTAGTATAATGAAGAACCATTTAACCACAAATCCGACGAGCAGGAAGAAGTTTTTTACGATAAACTTTGTAACCGGATTGTTTACCAGAAGATATACACTTTTAACAGTTTTAAAAAATCTGACCATATCTATCCCCATAATGTTTTTAACTGTCTTTTATTATACCACAAAATCCTTAGCTTGAGTAAATTGTCAGATAAATCGGAACGAGAATATATAAGAAAATGACATATCTGACTAATGATACCGGTCCTAAAAGAAATGTGGCAAAATACATAATCGAGAAAAGGAACAACGGTAAATACTTAATCTTTTTCTTTTCAATGATATATCCGAAGAATGTCAGGAACAGCCAGAAAAACGATCCCGGCGAAACCAGATATGATGAAATCGACCATTTTCTTGCAAATATCGACGCTTCAATATTCTGATGATACTGCTTCACGGGTTCTATCAGTGAATTCATGACCGCCGGTTCGTAACACGTGACAGGCCAGTAGCCCTTTGTACCGTCAGGATACAGAGTCAGTTCAAAGCCCGGATACCATAGGCCGCAGTTCAGGCATAAAAGCGCATCGACAAATGTGCCTGTGTTATCTTTAAACAGACGAAAGTACATTTCGTTAACGGCTTTTTTGTTATCTTTGTAATATTCCATGTCAACAACAGACTTCGGAATATCTGCTATATACGGCAGATATACTCTTCCCTCTTCGGGGAAAAGTCTTTCAATCATTGCTTTGTCTGAGTCTGATATAACAGCATCTTCCTTTGTATATACAGCCATTATCTGCTGGATCGGAACCGAATACATTTCGCGTCCGTCAGGCTTGTATGATGCGTATGACGGAACAAAAACGAGTTTATAGATAAGGAATAAAACTACAAATACAGTTGCCGTAATTCCGATAAGCCATTTCTTTTTCTTTAGAGCGAAAACAAGCGGAATAATAAAGAACGGAATCACATAAATACAGTTGTTCCTGAAAATACACATTCCGTTTATACAAAAGCCAAGCATAACAGCTATTGAGATAAGAACAATGGGCTTATTTCCTTTGGTCAAAGGCATATTGGCGGGCTTATTGATAATATCCATCAGCATCAGGGATAAAATAATCGCAAATATGAAGTCAATCAGGAAATAAGTATCTTTTGTAACCGACAAAACTTCCCAGACGATGGGTGGGAAAAGACCAAGATAAACTATCGCGCCAAAATAGATAACCGGATTGCGGGCTTTCTTAAACAAATATGAAATAATGCAGGAGAAAGCTGTTATACACTGAATTGTCTGAATAATTACAAAAAGAGCAACTCCGTGATTGATGGAATACGGATCTTTAGATACTGCTTTTATGATACTGCCAAGCATCACAGTATGAAGAAGCGGATGAAACTCCGACATATTGTTGTTAATGTAACTTAAATACTGGGTTCTCGCATCAAACGCAAAAATGCCGGGATAAAGGCCTAGAAACTGAATGGCATAAATTATTCCTAAAATAACAAAGGAAAAAATAAATCTGTATCTGAAAAGAATACCCATAAAGCCGGGCTGTTTTACAGGGCCTTTTAAAACCCTGCCTTCTTCTCTTGCCTTTTTTTGAGCCTCAATGGCAGCTTCCATGGCAGCTTTTTCTTTTTCTTTTACGAGTTCGGAAATATCGTCAAGATGCGAATAAACGACATAAAGAATTACAAGATGAAGCGCGAAAAGCACGAATAAAACAAAAAAATAAACGTATGAAAAATTATATCTGGAATATTTGTCAAACTGGATACCGAAAACGGCGAAAATAGAAAAAAGATAAGATAATACAATAATTATTACCTTTCTCTGCCAGGAAATATTTTTCAGTTTAAAAAAATATGATTTTTCTTTATCCATAATATATATCTGTCCAAAATAATTTAATGGTATTATAACATACTAATATATATCAAAAAAACCAAAAATTGCCTTCGACATATACATATTTTATGAGAATTATTGGGCACTTTTTACACCCTCAATTATCATGTCTGCCATATAGTCAATCATATCATCCGTCATACCGGGATAAACGCCCACCCAGAATGAATTATTCATGATAATATCGGTATTCGTAAGCTCGCCGACAATGCGATATCCTCTGCCTTCTTTTCTCATTTGATCAAAGCAGGGATGCTTGGTAAGATTGCCTGCAAATAACATTCTGGTCTGAATGCCTTTACCCTCTATATAAGGAACGACGAAAGAACGCTTAACATCGCCTTTGCATGTAATCATAAAACCAAACCAGCTGGGATTGGAATTCTCGCATGCTTCAGGCAGAATAACCTTATCTTCTATTTCTTTTAGTCTTTCATATAGTCTCTTAAAATTCGCTCTTCTTTTCTCAACGAAAGAAGGGAATTTTTCAAGTTGGGCAACACCAACGGCCGCCTGCATGTCAGTAGCCTTTAAATTATAGCCGAAGTGAGAATAAACGTATTTATGATCGTAGCCTAAAGGCAGTTCTCCGTACTGTCTGTCAAATCTGTGACCGCAGAGATTGTCTTTGCCCGAAGGACATGAGCAGTCCCTGCCCCAGTCGCGAAGAGACCTCATAATCTTGTGAAGCAAGGGATTGTCTGTATATACGGCTCCGCCCTCGCCCATTGTCATATGATGTGGCGGATAAAATGATGATGTACCGATGTCTCCGATAGTACCTGTTAATTTGCCGTCATATTCGGAGCCCAAAGCATCGCAGTTATCTTCGATAAGCCAGAGATTGTGCGCATCGCAGAAATCTTTTACAGTTTTCAAATCAAAAGGATTGCCTAACGTATGTGCTGCCATTACAACCTTGGTTTTGTCGGATAAGGCCTTTTCAAGCATCGTGACATCCATGTTGTACTGAGGGATTGTAACGTCAATAAATACAGGCACCACGCCATACTGAATCGCAGGCGTAACCGTGGTCGGGAAGCCCGCAGCTACGGTAATCATTTCATCACCGGGCTTAACTTGTCTCTCGCCTAGTAAAGGAGATGTCAAAGTCATAAAAGCAAGCAGATTGGCTGAAGAACCGGAATTAACGAGTGAACAGAATCTGACGTTTAAATACTCTGCAAACTTCTTTTCAAACTCTGCTGTAAATCTGCCTGAAGTAAGCCAGAATTCAAGCGCGGAATCAACCA
>CAMYYF010000144.1:0-4125 GCA_947303375.1 uncultured Lachnospiraceae bacterium | reverse complement strand
GACGTGCTTCTTCTTTTTGCTGTTCTTCGAAGAGTTTTCTTTCTTCCTCTTCTCTCTTGAGCATTTCCTCTTCCTCGCTCGGACGGTTTATCGTCTCGATACCGGAACGGATGTATTCAAGATGATCCGCGATTTCACGGTTCTCTCTTCTGATGGCAAGTAAAGCGTTGTCAACGCTTGTCTTAACCGATGTTTTTAATTCATCGTTCGAATTCTTAAGTTCAGCGGTTGTGTTTTTGATTTCTTCGCTGGATGAAATAATACCCTCGATTGAGGAATTCATGGCATCTGCGGAACTCTTTAAATCATCTGCGCTGCTTCTTACAAGATCCGATGCATATCTGATATCGTCAGCGGATCCCTTGAAATCCTCTGCAATCTGCTTGATATCTGCTACGGAACCTGAAACTTCCTGCTTCATTTCGCCAACGGGTACCAAAAGAGTATTATTGACCGATTCGTTCAACGCGCTTCCGAAATTGGAATCGAAGTTGCTTAATGCTTCGTCGATAGCAGTAATAATCTCTTCGGAAAGCTGCTTTGATACTTCTGCGTTTTCACCCTCTTCGCCTTCTGCATGGCTTGTTTGAACTTTATTGATAGACTCGTCTACGAGTGCGTTGATTTTATCTGTAAGTTCGGAGTTTTTGTAGTTTAATTTGCGCATATCCTGAAGAATGGCTTCATACTGTGCCACCTGCTCCTGAAGACGACGCATTTCATTAGCCTCTGCCTGAGCATTAGCCTTAATCATCTCCTGTGCGCTTAATTTCTGTGCAAGCTTATCTGTAAAATTATCCATGGATAAAACTCCTTTGCCTCAATACATTGGTTGCCCTAAATTGCACCATTCCCATTTTATCATTAAAAAAACGTTTTGACAACGTGGACACGGCAATTATTCGATGTAAAATCATAAAATTTTTTTTAATAAATTAATCAAAAAAGTTCATACTTTTTTCACAGTTCAAAAATATAATATATTTAAATCATTTATTCATTGCCTGACGATTTGGTTCGTCAGCACTCCTCATTTTTAGTATTTTTAATACTTTTTATTCATTTTCTCCTGAAAAGGCCCAATCCCCGGGCCTTTTCTATTTTTTTGCATTAAAAAGCCGGGTGCTTCCACACCCGGCTTTAATCATTTCTTTTCTACCAGCCTAATTCGGCCTTCATCTTACGCTTGTTCTCATACATTCTGTCATCGGCTTTCTTGAAGATACTGTCGATGTTTTCATTTTCGATCTCATCGAAATCAGCCATGCCTGCCGCAACGGACACTCTTCTTTCGGGAGGAATATCCGGCTGGGAAAGTTCCAGTACCGCATCTCTGAATTCCTTAAGAAGTTCTTCTTTTTTATCGTAATCGTCATTTTTTACGATTGCAACGAATTCGTCGCCGCCGATACGGTATACAGGCGAATGTTTGAATGTATTACAGATAAGCACGCTGGAATTCTTGATATAAATATCGCCCATTCCGTGACCGTATTCGTCGTTTATCTCTTTTAGGTTGTTTAAGTCAAACATTACAACGGCAAATTTAGGAAGATCCTGTGCCAGGTAAAGTGTTCTCAAATGTGCCTTGGCATTTTCGTATGCAGTTCTGTTCTTAAGGGATGTCAGGGCATCCTTTTGCATAAGTTCGGACAATTTGTCGTTTAATGCGGCCAGTTTCAGATTCGTTCTGTAATATGTCAGCGACTGACCGAAGCAGCTTGCATATTCCCAGTAAATCCAGTCAACAATACCTCTCGGGCTTCTGACCATTGCGAAATATCCGACTACGAAGGATTCGATATAAAGCGGCATTATGAAATAAATTTCATTTCTGCCTTCACCGTCATACTCGGGTATAAGATCCGATTTGCAGATGGTATAATCGGTCTTTAAAGGTTTGTTGTTTTTCTTTGCAACAACAACCTGCTGTTTATTCGAATATCTGTATTTCGGCAGTTCTTCCGGATCTTCAAGTGCAATTCTTTCAAGCGAAGGATCCATAAGAATGTAAAAGCTGTCAAGATCGGGATCGGCCGTAAAATTCAAAGTGTTCTGAAGCTTCGAAGGAAGTGTTGCAAACTTGCTGGATTCCTGAAATGCCGCACGAATACCGTAGATAATGCTCATTCTGTAATCTTCTTCATATTCTTTGCCGATGAGTCTGTGACAGTATTCTCTTCTCTTAACATCTTCGTTGCGGGGATTCTTGCAACCACAGCTTTCACCGGGCTTAAATTCGCCGTCAACATATTTTTCCGCAGGTACTTCCTTACCTTCTTCTATATCTTTTAAGCTCTTTGCACAGTATTCGCCCATCAGATCGTATCTCTGGTCTATTGTTGCGATGGAAGGATAATAAATCTGACCTGACCTTGCAAAATCAAATCCCGTTACAAGCACGTCGTCGGGAATCTTAAATCCTCTGGCATCCAGAGCCATATTGGCGGAAATAGCCAGAAAATCGTTTGCAAAAATCATCGCATCGGGAAGTGACTCTCTGGTGGTGTACTTCTCTTCTATGTAATGCATGCATCTGCGGACTTCCCAGTTTGAATAAAATACCTGGTCTTCGTTAAAATCGAGTCCTTTTTCTTCGGCAAATTTCTTTACCGCTTCAAGTCTGGCATTTGAGTCTCCGTTTTCCTGCGAACCTGCAAAAAATGCGATTTTACGAACGTTGTGCTCATTGTATAAATGGTCACAAAGTTCTCTCATGGCATCGGCCGTCTTTACTAAAACGCCGTGAAATCCCGGATGGGTGTCGCCTATACAGAATGTGGGAATTCCTGCTTTTTCGCAATCTTCATAAATCTGATCTCTGACCTGATTGGAATTAAGGCCCTGAGAAAAGATAATTGCCGCATCATATTTTTCAAGTTCGGGAAGTGAATGAATGGATACTTCGCTCAGATTATGTGTTTCCGGTCTGCCGTAAGAATTGGCCGCAAGAAAAACAAACGTGTCGGTTGTATCTTTTTCAAGAGCATCATAAAAGCCGCTTAAAAAAGAAGACACGATGTCGGCACTCCATGTATTGGCAAATACCGCAACTTTTTTCTTCATAACCCCTCGTCCTCCGATGATTTTACAATCAGTCAAAATATCCCCTGTACTCTACTTTAAACTCAGAATCAGGGAATAAAAATTCGTGTAATTCCACAAAATAATCATCCGTCATACTGGCTAAATAGTCAACCACCATTTCCTCAAAACTCTCGTCGCGGTAGTTGTTAATCCTTCTGTACGGTTTTGTGATTTCTTCGATGTATTTAAGATGATGCTTGTAGAAAAATGTATCTTCGCTGCCTGATTTTGCCTGTTTTAAAAGCTCGTCATACAGCTCGTCAAACATCGGATATATTTTTCCCTTATATACATCTTCTATTTTATCACTTAAATAAATTTTTTGGTAATTTTCTTTTTTTGCAAATGAAAATGCTTCAAAATACTCATCATCCATCTTGATGTAATCCCTGCCGTAGCTGTTTTCGATGATATTAACTATCATGTTATTAATTATTTCTGCATTGGTTTTTCCGATTACGGCCGAACCGAATTCTTTTTCGGATTCGATGAGTCCGAGTTTCTTAGCATCCTGTCTGTCTTTGCCAAGATATGCGATAATGTCCGAAACCCTGACAACACAGCCTTCAAGTGTAGCCGGAATAAGCGTTTTTATATAGGCGCTGTCTTCGTAGCTATATTTCATTTTATCGTCAAAAATCTCAAAATTATTATAGGGAACAGGCTTATATTTTTTACATTCGAATTCACCATTGTGGCATATGATTCCGTCGAGTGTCTGAAGACTTAAGTTTAAAGGAAAAATAGTACTTAAAACCCTTGCGGAATGAATGTTGTGATTAAAATGTTTGCCTGTTGCTTTATATAAAATCTCATCAAGCTTTCTCTCGCCCGCATGGCCGAACGGAGTATGTCCGATATCGTGTCCTAAGGCAATGGCTTCGATAAGGTCACAGTTTAAATTCAGAACGGAACCGATATTTCTGGCTATACGTGATACGAACTGAACATGTGTGGCTCTTCTTGAAACATCGTCGTTTTTACACAGTGAAAAGACCTGCGTCTTATCCATGTATCTGACATAATAAGGGCAGTGCA
>CAMYYF010000143.1:0-4163 GCA_947303375.1 uncultured Lachnospiraceae bacterium | reverse complement strand
TATATTTGAATTTTTCCCCGATAAATAGTATTATTTATCGGTATGATTTTTAATGGAAAAAGACGAAAGAGAGAAACAAAGTGGGCAATTACGATAAAGAGATACAAAGAAGAAGAACATTCGCTATTATTTCACACCCCGATGCAGGTAAAACCACACTTACAGAGAAATTTCTTTTATACGGCGGAGCCATTAATCTTGCAGGAAGTGTAAAAGGAAAGGCTACTGCAAGACATGCGGTTTCCGACTGGATGGAAATAGAGAAGGAAAGAGGTATTTCCGTTACTTCTTCGGTACTTCAGTTTGAATATGACGGATATTGCGTAAATATTCTGGATACACCGGGCCACCAGGATTTCTCTGAAGATACTTACAGAACCCTTATGGCTGCAGACTCTGCTGTAATGGTTATAGACGCATCAAAGGGTGTTGAGGCACAGACAAGAAAGCTTTTTAAAGTCTGTGGTATGAGAGGAATTCCTATTTTCACCTTTATAAATAAACTCGACAGAGATGCTCTCGATACATTTGAACTATTGGATCAGATCGAAAACGAACTCGGAATTGCAACATGTCCCGTTAACTGGCCTATCGGCTCAGGAAAAGGTTTTAAAGGCGTATATGACAGACATAACGAAAAAGTTGTAATGTTTTCCGATACAGAGAAAGGTACCAAAGAAGGAAAGTCATGGGAAATAGATATGTCTACGAAAGATGCTTTGATTGAAGCAATCGGAGAAGAGGCATATAATAAACTTTCCGATGAGATAGAACTGCTTGACGGCGCTTCCGCCGAATTTGATATAAAAGATGTTCAGAAAGGTCAGCTTACACCTGTATTTTTCGGTTCCGCTTTAACCAACTTCGGCGTTGAAATCTTTTTGAACAATTTCCTTCAGATGTCGACAACTCCTCTTCCGAGAAAGAGTGATATCGGTATAATAGATCCGCTTGAAAATGATTTTTCCGCTTTTGTATTTAAAATACAGGCCAATATGAACAAGGCTCACCGTGACAGAATCGCTTTTATGCGTATATGTTCTGGAAAGTTTGATGCAAGTAAGGAAGTTTATCATATGCAGGGCGGCAAATCCATGCGACTTTCACAGCCCCAGCAGATAATGGCGGATGACAGAAAAATACTCGATACCGCTTATGCGGGAGATATTATCGGTGTATTTGATCCCGGTATTTTCTCTATCGGCGATACTTTAACGGTTGCTTCAAACAAGTTTAATTATGAAGGCATTCCTACCTTTGCTCCCGAGCATTTTGCGAGAGTACGTCAGATGGATACCATGAAGAGAAAGCAGTTTATGAAGGGTATTACCCAGATTGCTCAGGAAGGTGCGATTCAGGTATTCCAGGAATTCAATACCGGTATGGAAGAAATCATAGTCGGTGTTGTAGGTGTGCTTCAGTTTGAAGTTTTAAAATACAGACTTGAGAACGAATACAATGTGGAAATCAGAATGGATAATCTGCCTTATGAATATATAAGATGGATAGACAATAAAGACGAGATAGACGTGGCTAAACTGACCGGTACTTCGGATATGAAAAAAGTCAAGGACATGAAAGGAAATCCTCTGCTTCTTTTCGTAAACGAATGGAGCATAGGCATGACGAAAGACAGAAACAAAGATCTGGTGTTGTCGGAATTCGGAAAGAATTAAAGTTTTTTTATGAAGAAAATTTACCTTTTAATCGGTGCGCTTGTTCTGGCACTTGCCCTTTTAATAGGCGCGTCCGTACTAATCGACAAACAGCTTGAAAAAGATACTTCTTTTATAAGCGATCATATCGATTTTGACAAAACGGCTCAGAATGTTGCTTATACGAGTTCTGCCTCTAACGGATCTTCGTCTTCTTTGGACATGGAAGTTACCGAAAAAGTTGCGCATATTGACGATGTGTCGAAGATAAAAGATGACTATGAAGTCATCAATACCAATATCGGTGAAATCAAAATCGATGCGGGACTTTCCGAAGAGGAATGGGGAGACCGTATTGCTATCGGTATTAATGCCCAGAATATAAATGCGGCCAATGACGAATGTCAGGGACTCTTTTATTATGACAATATGGAGCCTGAATTAAAGCAGCTTTATCTGGAGATTTATATAGCTATTAAGAATTATACAGAAGCGTTTTATATTTGTTCCATAGATCCCGAAGATATTGATTATGCATTTAACTGTGTGATGGGAGATCATCCGGAGATTTTCTACACAAACGGCTATATGTATACGAAATATACGACAACGGAAAGAATCATAAAGATTGAATTTACTCCGGCTTACACCATATCTTATGAGGATGTTCAAAAATATCAGAAGGATATTGATGCATATAAAAATGCTTTTCTGGCCGGTATTAATAAAAATACAGACGATTATACCAAGATTAAATATACATACGAATTCATTATAATGAACACCGAATATGATGTTGATTCTGTTGAGAACCAGAATATCTTATCCGTATTTTTGTTCGGAAGATCGGTATGCCAGGGCTATGCAAAAGCATTCCAGTATTTATCCGCACAACTCGGTATTCAGAGCACACTTGTTGTAGGATATGTCGGAGCAAATGAAGGCCATGCATGGAATATGGTTAGGTGTAACGGTCAGTATTATTACATTGACTGTACATGGGGCGATTCTTCTTATCTTGAAAACTCGATGAGCCTTAACTCCGGCGGTATTAATTATGACTATTTAAATATCACTACAAGTGAACTTCAGCTTACACATGTAATTGATAATTTCATGCCGCTTCCTCCTTGCACCAGTACTTCTGACAATTATTACGTAAAAGAAGGTCTTTACTTTAGGGGAATTGATTTGGTTCAACTTGATAATGCATTCAGAAATGCTAAAACGGAGGGCAGGGATTCCGTTGAACTTAAATGTTCCGACAGTGAGGTTTATGACAGACTTGGTGAATATCTTTTAGAAGAAAATCATATTTTTGATTATATGTCTAATGATAAAGAGAGTATCAAGTACATGCAGAACAAGGATTTGAATATTTATTCGTTCCCTTTAAGGTAATTTCGGGGACAGTAATGTGACTTGTGACATAAACTGTTTTGTGGTAAAATAAAAAGGCATATGAGGTTTTTGTCATATGCCGGTTTGAAGGTCCTTTTACGGAGGTTAAAAATGAGTACAGCTAACAATAATGAAAAAATCGGTTCTGTTCGTATCGCAACAGATGTAGTACCTCTTATTGCAGCGCTTGCATCTCAGGATGTTGAGGGCGTTACACCTTTACAGGATAAAAAGAATCTTTCTTTGAAAATTAATTTAAGAAGACTTACCAGAGGCATAAAAGTTGATATTAAAGGCAAAACCTGCAGTGTTGATATGGCTATAGGTATTCTTTACGGATATCAGGTTCCGGAAATCTGTCCCAAGGTTCAGAATTCGGTTAAGACCGCTATCGAAACCATGACAGGTCTTGAAGTCAGCGACGTAAATGTCAGAATTGCTTCTGTAAGCATGTCATAAGGAATAAATATGAACAGAAAAGCAGAACGCGAATTTACTTTTAAACTGTTATTTATGTCTGATTTTTATGAGAAGAAAGAGTTAGGTGACGAACTTCTTCTCTATTTTGATGCACCGTCTCCTTTTGAAGATAAAGAGGATAATGATGCCCCTGCAGAAAGACTTTACTCGTTAAAAGAATCCGTTAACGAAGAAGACAGAAGAAGAATAGTAGCAAGATATGTTGATATAATTGACAAACTTGATGATATTGATAAAAGAATTTCTGAAGTTTCAAAAGGCTGGACTATTGATCGTATCGGAAAAGTCGAACTTGCGATTTTAAGACTTGCCGTTTATGAAATAGTTTACGATGACAATATTCCGACCTCTGTAGCTATTAACGAGGCTGTAGAATTATCAAAAAAATTCGGACCTCAGGATTCATATGCATTTGTTAACGGTATTCTTGCCAGGTTTGCTTGATGAAAACTATATATTCGGTTTTTCAGGTTAATACATATATTCACAATATGTTCCGCGAAGATTATCTTTTATCCGATGTTTCTGTTTCGGGAGAGATAAGCAATTTGAAATTCCATACATCGGGACATATTTATTTTACGTTGAAAGACGATAAATCTGCCATTTCGTGCGCCATCTTCCGTC
>CAMYYF010000142.1:0-4184 GCA_947303375.1 uncultured Lachnospiraceae bacterium | reverse complement strand
TGCACATCTTGGGCTTGAAAAGGATTAATTATTTTTGTATACTTTTATTTGATTTTAAATAATATTACGGGGTATGTTTAAATGACCGGCAAAAGCGAAATTGAAGTAATTATTGGTGGCAAGGTTTATTATATTTCCGGATATGAATCCGAGGAATATTTACAGAAAGTTGCATCTTATATAAATTCCAAAATAAGTGATTTTGAAGGCGAAGATGCTTATAAAAGACTCAACAGTCAGTATCAGAATCTTCTTTTACTTCTCAATATGGCTGATGATTATTTTAAAGCCAAGGCGAGAATCGATTTGCTTGAAGAAGAGCTTGCTTCGAAAGACAACGATTTATGCAATATCAAGCACGAACTCATATCGACACAGATTAAGCTTGATAATGCAAAGACCGAAATCATATCGAAAGACAATATGATAGCAAGACTTGAAGGCGATTGGAATAAATAAAAGAAAACCGTATGATTTTTCATGCGGTTTTTTCATGTCTATTTCTTTTATGAGGTTATGATGGTAGAATTACTTTCCCCCGCAGGTGAATACAGTTCGTTTTTAGGCGCGATAAATGCAGGTGCAGATGCGGTATATCTGGCAGGCAATATGTATGGTGCCAGGGCAAGTGCGGTCAATTTTTCGAATGAAGAGCTCATAAAAGCAATAAGATACGCTCATTTATTTAACAGAAAAGTATTTTTAACAGTTAATACGCTAACCAAAAACAACGAGTTCGAAAATCTTAAAGAGTTTTTAAATCCTTTGTATCAAAGCGGACTTGATGCTGTAATTGTGCAGGATATCGGTGTTTTTAAATACATAAAAGATACATTCAAAGATCTTGATATTCATGTTTCGACTCAGGCAGTTGTAACGAGTAAGTACGGCGCTGAATTCTACAAAAAATTAGGCGCTGCAAGAGTGGTACTTGCAAGAGAGCTTACATTACCTGAAGTAAAGGAAATCACTTCAACAGGTATTGAAACCGAATGCTTTATTCATGGTGCTATGTGTTATTCATATTCCGGAATGTGCCTTTTCTCGTCTTTTTTAGGAGGAAATTCAGGTAACCGCGGAAGATGTAAAGGCCCTTGCAGACAGCCTTATGTATTAGGTAATTCCATCAAAGAAGAATATCTGTTAAGTCTATCCGATATGAATACTGTCGAGATTATAGACAGACTGATTAATGCGGGTATTTATTCTTTTAAGATTGAGGGAAGACTTAAAAGCCCGTCATATGCTGCAGGCGTAACGGCTATCTATCGTAAATATATTGATTTTTGTCTTGAAAATCCGGGAAAAGAACTCATTATTTCCGAAGAAGATAAGAATATCCTTAAAACGCTTTATTCAAGGACTTCCACAGGCACAGGCTATTACGACAGAATTTCTTCTCGTAAAATGGTCACAATCGAAAAAGGTGCATATGCAAAGGTAGATGACGCTCTTGAAAAAAAGATAATCGAAAAATATATAGATACGCCTTTAAAACAGAAAATTGATTTTGAATTTAAAGCTATACCAAACGAAAAGGCCGAATTAAAAGTAAAAACAGCTATAAACAATATAGAGTTTGAGGCAGAGGTTACATCTGAAGAACTGATTGATATGGCTCAAAAGGTTGCAACTTCGAAAGAAGATATAATAAAGCAACTTAAGAAGCTTGGAAATACAGATTTTGAACTGGATAAATGTGAGATTACAATTGACAATTCGTTTGTTCCTTCTTCGCTAGTTAACAAATTAAGAAGAGAAGCAGTGGATTTGCTTGAAATCGAAATTTACAATGCGAATTTAAGTAAACAGTCTTTAATTGAAAAAGAATCTGTAAATTCAAATGAAACCGGAGTTGAAAAAAATGATTTATTTAATTCTGAGAATAATACTGAATTAATCGATTTCGTTAATTCTGATGATATTAATCATGAATTTAAGATAAGCAAGAATATTGTAAATAAACGAGCCTTTGTTAAATCCAATAATCAGTTAAACTTTGCTTTAAATAATGTCTTTTATGATTCTGTTGTAATAAACAAAGATTTTTTTAATAATCCTGATGCTATTGTCTATATAAATAGCAGTTCAAAACCTGTTTATCTTGAACTTCCGCCTGTATTAAGATCCTTAAATCAGTCAGAGTTTGAAGAATTAATCGATTATGCATCAAATAATGATGCAATTAAAGGCGTATATGCAAATCAATATGATGCATACGAACTTCTTAAGAAAAAAGGCTTTAAGAAAGAGATTTGTTCTAATGCAAATATCTACAGCTATAACAACTTGAGTGCTTCGATAAATTCAAAATTATTTGATGAAATTACGGCACCTTTGGAATTAAACTTTTATGATATCCCTGAGATAAATAAGAGTTTCAGCTATATGATATACGGAAGAGCACCTTTAATGCATACCGCAAACTGCGTTTTAAAGACTACAGGCAAGTGTCAAAAGGGTTTGCCCAATAAAGAATCATTTGTAAATCTAAAAGACCGCCTGGGCGTGGATTTTAAAGTATATACGGCATGTGATAACAATCTTTGCTTTAATACGATTTATAATTCGAAACCCACTTCTTTGCATAAATATTATAACCGCCTAAAAGAAAAAGGAGTTAATACCTGTATCTTTTCTTTTACGGACGAAAATACTGACGATTTGGAAAGAATTACAAACTTCTTTGAAGATGTATTTGAAGGCAAAAATACAGAGCCACCTTATGATTTTACGGCCTTTCATATGAAGAACGGTATTTTGTAGAATATCTTTTATTTAAGTCCTTTTTATTGTATAATTTTTAAGGAAAATACAACTCTTTTAGGATGCTTTATGAATTTCTCCGACTATATTTATGTCGATGATTATTGCTTTTCAAAATTCGACGAAATAAAAGAGAATATGGAAAAAAGGAAGAAGATTATTACAGATCCGTTTTTTGTAATAATCTTAAATGAATATACCTCAAAACTGGAGTTTTGCGACTGGATGTTTCTTCTCCAGAGACATTATAAAAACAATCCTCCGCTTATAGTAGGACTTGCAAAAGATTATGATTCCGCAGAAGAGCTTACATGTCATATGATAGAAAACTGCCTCATAAAAGTAGGCAACCTCGATTATATTGCATATCTCGCTTCTTTGCCTGAAATCGAAGAAGGAACAGTGCTTCCGAAAATGTTAAAAATTTCCGGAGGAAAAATGTATGCTTAAGGCCCTTGCAATAATCGGAATAGTGATTGGTGCTTTAATTGTGCTGGCACTAATAATCTTAAATATCTTTCTTTTCGTACCTTTCAGATATAAAATCGGCGGTTCGAATAAAGACAAGCTTTATTTCTACTTTTTGATGAGTTTTTTTCTGTCATTTTTCAGAGTAAAAATTTATTACAAAGAAGAAATGGGCTGGGCTTCAGTAAGGATTTTCGGTATAAAAATAATTGATAAAAATATTCCGGAACTTATTGAACTTGTAGAAAAGCTGTCTGAGAAATTTTCAAAGAAAGATAAAAAATCTAAAAATATGAGTTCAGATGAATCGAAACCTGATGATGCTGCAGCCGAAGCGGATACAATTCCGGAAACAGATTCCGAAGAATACGAACTGACCGAAGAAGAGATTGAACAGTATCTTGATGAGCCTGACGAAATAGACGAAATGAATGCTGTTGAGAAAAACATAACATTTCTGTCTTCAATAAAAGATTTTATTTTAAACATCAAGAAAAAGTGGTATAATTTTAAGAGGTTTGTAAAAGAAAAAATCGACCAGTGGAACAAGACCAAGAAATACATCAAGTATTACTGGAAAGTTCTTAATCATCCGTCCGTAAAGCCTACGTTAAAACTTTTCTGGGATTTGATGATTAAATTCATGAAACATGTATGGCCCAGAAAATGGAGACTTAAGATTAAGTACGGAGATGAAGATCCTTATCTTACCGGCAGAGTACACGGATACATATGCATGGCAAGAGGATTGTTTGGAAGAGAAATTGATTTCACTCCCGTATGGGATGAAGATGTATTCGAATTTGACGGATATGTTAGCGGAAGAGTACAGTTAATCGTTTTCCTTGTGTTTGCTTTTAAGATATTTGCCAACAGACATTTAAGGAAACTGGTTATACTGATTATAAAAGGAGGAAAGATTCGTGGCAGAAAATAATTTTGACGGCTTG